>CAZJBZ010000266.1:0-6740 GCA_964543975.1 uncultured Spirochaetales bacterium | reverse complement strand
AAAGTTCCGGTTATAGGTTTAAGTAGTGGAAACACAATCCTGAAATAAAGGTTGTATCCTGTACATCCATCAATAATAGCCGATTCTTCTAAAGAAATAGGCACTGCCCTTACGAAACCGTGATATAAAAGCAAGCTAAGAGAACAAAAAAAACCACTGCTTATAAAAATAAGAGCAGGGATGCTATTTTTTAAATTAAAATCACTTGCCAATGTTGCTACCGGAATCATTACAACCTGAAAAGGGACTATCATTGGAATGATGAACAAACTGAAAATAATAGAGCTGAATTTGTTATTTGATCTAGCTAATTTGTAGGAAGCCATAGAAGTTAAAAAAAGCATTAGAGCTGTTGTTCCTACGGAATAGGCTACAGTATTAAAAAAGACAATAGGGAATTTTGTTTTTTTCCATATCTCGACATAATTAGAGAAGTAAAACTCCTTAGGAAATGACAGGGGAGTCATCATGACATCCCGAAAATTTTTAAATGAGTTGATAAATACGAATAAAACAGGAAGAATAAATAAAATACTGAATATCCATAGAAAAACTTCAAGAAGGTTATAATTATCCTTTTTAGAAATCATAATTCAACCTCACGGCTTTTGAAAAACTTGAGTTGTAATAATGTAATAATAAGCATGAGAATAACAAATATGATTGCTAAAGTTGATCCGTATCCGAATCTTTGTTGATCGAATGCTACATAGTAAATATAAAGAGCAATACTCGTTGAAGATTTTCCAGGCCCGCCCTCCGTTAATGTCATAATCAATGGGAATACGCGCATTCCATTAATAAGAGCTAAAAAAACGCATATCGTTACCGAAGGCATAAGTAGTGGAAAAGTGATATATCTAAACAATTTCCAATTTCTTGCACCATCCATTTTTGCAGATTCAAATATCTCGTTTGGAATCATCTGAAGTCCAGCAATATAGAGTAGCATAAAGTAACCCACTGATTGCCAATTTTTTACAATTGCTACAGTATAAGGAACAATATTTTTGTTACCAAGCCAACTAATGCCGAATAGAAAAAAGTCAGTTTCCTTATAGAGAGATGTAAAAAAACGTCCGAAGATAAATTGCCATAAAAAACCAATTGTTACTACGTTTAAGATATAAGGTGCGAATAAGGTTGCTCTCAATGCATTAGCAGATTTCATTTTTTTTGTCATAAGCAGAGCTAATAAAAGTGCAATTATATTGACTGTGACTAAGTATATAATAGAATAATATGTAGTAAATTTTATAGAGTTTAAAAAATCGTTATCTTTAAATGCATGAATATAATTTTGAATGCCGAGAAAGTGTAATTCGGGTGATACACTGTTCCAATCTGTAAATGAGTATGCGATGCCCTGAAAAAAAGGAACCAAAAAAAAGGCAGTAAACAGAAGAAAAATCGGTAAAACGAATTTTATGTATTCTATTACTTCTTGGCCGATTGTTTTTTTCATGACAACTTATCCGTAGAAAAGGTTAGGAGGATGCGAATGCATCCTCCTGATTAATTTCTGATTACTTGGTTGTAGATATCTCCTGTTTCGTATATTCCTGAAACTTTTCATCCAACATTGATACCATCCAATTATGATTACCTAAATGTTCGGAAATATATTCGATAGTTAAGCTGAATGATTCAGTCTGAAAACCTGCGGGCATTAACATATGATAGGTCATTATGGTTTTACCTTTGGATAAATATTCACTTAATAAATTGCATGCTGGATCTAATTTTACTTCGGCAGTAGCGTTTGCTGAAGGCACACCAATTTCATCATAGTAAAAACCTGCTGGTCCGTCTTGATCTAGGTAAAACTCAATATAGGTGCGTAGTGCATCCATTACTTTGGTATCATTAAAAATGTTAAGAACAAAACCGTATTGTGTACAAAAAAGCGTATCATTAGGATTGTCCGTTAAAGGAACGGGAAAAATATCCATATCAATATCAGGATTAAGCTCCCTTATTTGCAATATGGACCAAATACCTTGAGGCATCATAGCTGCCTCTTCTGAAGCAAAAGTTATATAACTTGCGGAAATATCGGAATCCATCGGTTTATCTTGAGTGTTGGTAGCAATCATATCAAGTATTTCCATTATATTGTCAATTTCCGGTACATCTGCAAAACGAAAGTCTCCTTTCATATAAGCATCCATATCTTTAGTTGCATCACGAGTAAAAGCCGCAGACGTTCCATATCCGAAATATTGTCCTATAGTCCATGGAGTTGCAAAGCCTACAGCGAATGGTGTAATTCCTGCATCTATTAATTTCTGCACGGCTTCTTCAAAGTCCGATTTCGTTTTCGGCGCACCGTCTATACCCGCTTCTCTAAACAACTTTTTATTATAAAAAATACCCCACGCTTGTGTATCCATGGGCATTGCATACAATCCATCATCGATCATTGAAGCGGCTAGTTCAGAAGGACGGATTTTTTTTATAAACGCTTCGTCCATAATATTCATAAGGTGCCCTGCGGCAACATAAGGTCGAAGGGCTCGACCATTAATCTGGGTTGTCATATCTGGATTGTTTCCGGAGGCAATTCGTGTAGTTAAATCCTCCTGTCCTGTACTTGGAACCAAATCCACTTGAATTTTATCCTGGCTTTCATTGAACACGTCAGTTAATCGAGTAAAAAGTTCTGTTCTGTTTCCTGCCCGAAAAAGAAAATCAACAATCGTTTTTTCTTCACTGATCGTTGATTCATCTGATTCTTGTGCCCCTCCTGCAAAACAGTAAATTGATGACAATAAAAACAAAATCATCATAAAAATGGAAGTTAATTGAAATCCCTTTTTTCTCATTATTTTCCTCCTGAAGTTTATTAATTAATTATATGTAGCTATTTAATAGTATACAAGGGGATAATATATGAGAAAAACAAGACGATTCCGACTTATACAATAATCAGTATGCAACCAATAAATAATACTTATGCTGCCTATATAATATTATAACAGAAATGCAATGAGTCTAGAAAAATAATTGAATTGTAATATCAGCTATAAAAAAAAGGCCTTATTTTAATTCAGCCTATACGACTTGACCCAGTCGAACACTTCTTTTATCGTCTCCGGGGAGCAGAGTGGGGGCATAACTCCGGCAGAGGTAATCACGATTCCCCGTTGATGCGGTAATGCCGAGAGGTCCTTTTCCAGTTCCGCGATGATCGCGTGGGCGGGAAGGGTCCATAAAGTGGCGTTGGTTCCTCCGATAAGGCATTTGTCCGGGCAGCTCGTTCGGCCGTCCAACAGTTTTGTATTGCCGACGGGCGGCGAGGTAAACGCTTCGAACGCGGATGCTCCCACCTTCGAAAGTTCGGGAAGCAGCGCCTTGAGGTGGCCGCACATGTGCAATACGAAGATGCGGTTGTACTCCTTGAGGATGGATGCATACTCCTGAAGGTGGCCGTAGCAATACTTCTTATACTGGTCGGGAGAAATCAGGGTTGTAGAGGTGTTCTCTACAAAGTAGAGGAGATCGGCCGGGGAGTGTTCCGCGTAGATTTTGACGTGATCCATTAAAACGCGCTGGATTTCATGAAAGAGGGCTTCGACTTCTTCCTGATAATCCGCCAACAGGTAGTGTGCGTTTTCGATTCCGGCAAGCCACTCAACAAAATACATAAGCGGTGATTCGCCGATCCCCTGCATTGATACACCGTCCTGGCCGAGTTGTTTCATAAACTCCCGGCCTTCTTCGATATTCTCCCAGTCAGGTTCAACCTGCCAATCCTCATAAAAGGCGGTCATGGTTTTAATATCGTTCAACGTTTTAATGGGAAAGACCATGGGATGGTGTGCTTGTGAGGCGTAATCGAATTTTTTAACCAATTCCAGCTCCCCCTGTTCGGTCCGAAAAACTGTTCTTTGGACGTCGTCATGCTCTTCGACTATCAATTCAGTCTTTGACCTCTTGTCTTTAGTTGTGCGGGGAATTCCTCCCACCTGGCGATCACTGCCAATCCACTGTTGAATATCTTCCTGATGCATAGTGGAAAACGGTTTTTTCTGATGCAGCGGATAGGCCGGGTCGAGTTTCGGCCAAAAGGGGAGCCGGTCCACCGGTTCCATTTGTAAAGCTGCCAGCCATCGTTCTCGTGATGTCATCATCGTTTATCTCCTTGTTTCATGATTCATCCTGTTAAACATTGGTTTTCGTAATCGGTCGTCCTTTATAAATTTGGTCCCACGGGAGGATGTCGCATTCTCGGGCCCACTCTTCCCACTCTTTTATCATGCGGGCCGCACGATCGGAATCGCCTCCTCGTACGTCGTCGAGCTCGGTCCTGTCTTTCTCCATGTTATACAGTTCCCAATCGTCAGGATGTTTTTTGACCAGTTTCCACGGACCTTCCCGCATGGCGCAGTTGCCTTCATGTTCCCAAAAAATCGGTTTCTGCCGCTGCCACGAACGCTTGGTAACCGCATCCAGAAAACTTTCACCGGCAAGAGGGTGCAGCTTGTGATCGTTCTCCTCCTCAGGATAGGTGGCCCCCGCGGCATCGACACAACTTGCCATAATATCGACGACGTGGAGAGGGGAACGGTTTACTACATTTTCTTTCAGTTTTTCAGGCCATCTGACAATAAACGGAGTGGCGATTCCCCCTTCGTGGACCCAGTGTTTGAAAAGGCGAAACGGTGTGTTACTCGCGTTCGCCCATGGAAGGTCGTAACTCATGTAGGTGTTTTCTCCTCCGGGCATAACACCGGGAAAGTTACCGGCCCGCACGATCGTACCGTCTCTGCTCGGATAGATGATGTGTAGCACGAAACCGTCTTCCGCTAAAAATTCGGCGCACCCGCCGTTGTCCGACAGAAACATGACGATTGTATTGTCGTCGATTCCGGTTTCTTTCAGGGTATCGAGGATCTTGCCCACGCCCGCGTCCATCCTGTGGACCTGCGCCGCGTACACCGCCATTCGGCGATCTTCCCAATCGCTCAATTTCACCTCTTCCCACGGATAGGAATCTTCATCGCGGGGAGAGATGGGCCACTTCTCGTCGATTATCTTTTTCTCCACCATGGAGTCGTATCTGTCCTTTCTTACCCGGTCCCAACCCTTTCCGTATTTGCCTTCAAACTTTACAATGTCTTCGGGAAGGGCATGAAGGGGCCAATGAGGTGCGGTGTAGGAGGTGAAGAGGAAGAAAGGCTCCTCTTTACCGCTCGCCTCCTTGATCTGGGAAACGGCGAAATCGGTAATCTTATCGGTAAAATAGAAATCGTCCCCTTCCGCTTCCACGAACTCGTCGTTCCTCATCAAGGTGTGGGGGTTAAAGTAGTTCCCGCATCCTTCGAGTATGCCGTAAAACTCGTCGAAACCGCGTCCTGTCGGTGTCGGGTGTTTGGGATCACCGGGGCTCCAGGTTTCCGGCTTTTTGATATTGTAACTGCCTCCGACGTGCCATTTCCCGCTTAAAATAGTACGGTAACCGGCTTTTTTTACCATTTCGGCGATGGTTAGGCAGTTGTCGTTGAGGTGCCCCTGGTAAGATGGATGGCCCAGATCACCGACCATGTGGCCCACACCCGCCTGGTGAGGGTAGAGCCCGGTCAAAAGTGACGCGCGGGTGGGGCAGCACCTGGCGCAATTGTACATTTGGGTAAACAGCACCCCTTCTGAAGCCATACCGTCGATGTTCGGTGTAGCGATCTCCGAACCGTAACAACCGATATCGGAATATCCCATATCATCGACGAGAATAAGAACAATGTTCGGACGACCGTTCTCAACGCCGTTGGATTGTGTTGTTTTGTCGGAAGTTTTTGGACTCATAACAACTCCATTTTAATCGTTTTAATTTTTTTTTATGGTACAGGAGCTTCACTTGTTTTGCAAGTAAAACTTTTCGCAGCAAGCAATACACCGATTCTAACCGGAGTTTTCACAGCACCTTCAATCGGTCCTGCACGATCGGACCGTTCCCATGGACCGCTACCCCACATATCCCTATTTTGAAAGAGGCTCTCTTTAGTAGCGCTCTACAGGTGATTATTGATTTCCGTTTCTTTAATAGGATAGACTGTACAACAGAGAATACAATGGGTTTTTTCAATCTTTTAAAACATCTACAGCAGCAACTCGAACCTTGTCCTGAAACATATCGTGAGGAATGTGAAAACGCAACAGCTTTTACAAACCTTTCTCGAATGAGGGTGGTTATCTATGCACTCTTTATTCTTGCTGTGTATTTTTTTATCATAGATATAACAAGCATTTACGGTCAGAACCGGAATGATTTCTTGTATTTCCTCTATGTTGATATATTCCTCTTCGTTATTATTTCAGTACATCTTATTCTCTCTTTTATTCGTAAACCTCAAAGGCAGGAAGATATCCGACCCGTACACAGAATTCTGCCAATTTCGTTTACGTTTCTTGTCCTTGTGTGGTCGGTCCTCATCTCAGTGTTCGAACATAATACCACGGGAGGAGTTTTTACCTATGTAATCACGATGCTTGCTGCTGCTACGCTCCTTCTAACCCGGACCGGGGTCATTATTACTATGTTCCTTACCAGCCTTGGTGTGTTTTTCATCACTTTTCAGTTTTACGGCGACACCTCTAAAGGTCTTTTTCAACATTACCCTTTTATCTTCGGTCTGCTTATTATCGTGATCGTTATATCACATATTATTCATCAATCGTATTTGAAACAGTATGTTGCGAGGAAGAGACTTTTTGATACTAAGGAACAACTTTCACAAATC
>CAZJBZ010000265.1:0-6741 GCA_964543975.1 uncultured Spirochaetales bacterium | reverse complement strand
CACTGTCGCGTCCCATCCCGATTCGGTTATATATACTTTCGCATGGAGCCCCTGAAAGGGGGCTTGTTTTTCTTTCCCTGCACCGTCCTCCAGACCTTCTTCAGAAATTTCCGCAGCATCGTCCATCACGAAAAGCTCCGTATTTTCTTCCAGTTTCCCTATAAGGTTATCCGCTAACGAATCCAGGCTTTCCGGTCTTGAGACTAAAATATTGTTCCTGCCCTTTTCAGCTAGTTTCCGGACAATTTCGCCGGAAAGGAAGGGGGAAATGATCAGGCACCGGTCGAACGAGGACAATTCGGGCTGGCCGCGGTGTCCGTCGAACCCGGAAGGATAAAAGTTGATCTCCTGTTCAAATGGCTGCGGCGGAACCGATTCCATGAACCGGTATTGTTTTCAGCATTGAAATAAGATCGGCCAGGGGCCTGTTCCGTCCGTATCCTTTTTTCCGATCCGTCAGGAAGCCTTCCAGTTTTAAGGAAGTGTCCCAGGAACGGTCGAATGTCAGGTTTCTGGAGAGGCAGAGGAACCGGTAAAACACAGGCTCATCCCCGGCGGTAAACCGCATAACCCAGATTTTGGGATGAAACAGCCCGTTTCCTTTTTCCGGCAGAACCGGAACCACCATTTGCTCCAGATATGAATAAAGAAGCGTGCTCTGTGCGGGAACGGAAATGTACCCGTCATGGCAGAACACAGCGAGCCTGCCAGCGTTCTCCCTGAGGGCTTCAAGGAGCATGCCGCTGCCTGAATCGCCGCTCCACAGTTCCAGAGCACGTGGATAGCGGAGCCTTGCCCGCTTTTTTTTCAGCATCAGCTCCCGTTTTTCCAGCAGATCCCGGGCTTTCCGGTTATCAGTAATATTTTTATATCCGCCGGTTATTCTGCCGCGAAATTTTTCCAACGTCTCTTCATCGTTCTTTTTTTCGGCCAGCATATAATTATACAGCAGTGCCGCGCCGTGCACCGTTTCGGCAAAACATCTGCTCCGCCCTATTTCTATTTTCAGCTCTTTCGGTGCGAGCGCTGCCGGGAAAACCCTCCGGCGGCAGGGGTATGCCCGGATGCCAGTTCGGCTGTATCAGTTCGCCCTGTTCCTCCCGGTGCGCCCGTGATGCGTCTGTTTTCCTCCGGTATAGGGGAATATACCGGTGATATTCGTATATGCTTCCCGGAAAGATCCTGATGCCCCAGGAGAACAGACCGTACCAATAAATGCTGCTGGGAAGACGCTGCAGCTCCGCTCCGGCGTACATACCGATCAGCCCTTCTGTCTGATTGTTCATTTTCAGACAGTTGACCAACTGTATCTCGTCATTACGCGCCTTTTCAGCGATCTTTGCCGGTGTGCTGTGCTTCTCTTCTATTCTCCGGTAAATCCACGGGATGAAAAGCATATATTTCGCACGGCTCTGAATGGTTGTAGTACCCGGAAAAAAAAAGTCGGAATATGCATCCCGGATTGAAGCAATACCAAGTTCATCCCTGGTATCCTGTTCCCTGAACATATCGATAACATTCAGCATCGAGTTTTTATCTTCAGCGGAAAAATCTATCCAGGACAGTTCCGAGGGCATTCTCTACTCCTTTACACGGGATATACGCTGCACCGGTTCAGCCGCTTCCGGACAGCGTACCATGTTCCAGCCTGTATTCGTAGGTCTGATCATTCCGGCTTCTCTTCCAATTTTTTCAGGCCCTTCTCATTCGTTAGAAGCCTCATTTGATGTATTGCAATCTTATTTAATCTTTCCAACCTGTCGGGTTGAGAGATTCCTTCATTGATAAAATGGGCATTCAAATTTTCAAGATTGGATAAACATACAAGTTGTGATATTTCCGCGTAATCACGAATATTTCCTTTTTTATCGGGGTTGTGTTTTCTCCATTCCTTTGCGGTAGTACCGAATAATGCCATGTTAAGTACATCGGCTTCGGAAGCATATATAAAATTTATCTGCTTTCCGTCCAGTTCAGTTGGGACCAGATTTTCTTTTATCGCATCGGTATGGATACGATAATTAATCTTTGTAAGATGACGACGGACATCCCAGCCGAGCTTCCCCGCTTCTTCGTCTTTAAGTCGCTGGAATTCTTTAATTAAATAGATTTTAAATTCCGCACTGATCCACATACCGAACTCAAAGGCAATATCTTTATGAGCATAGGTTCCGCCGTATCTTCCGGCTGTTGCTCTAAGGCCTATAGCCCCTGTTTTTTCAACCCACTCTTTTACGCTAATCTTGTAACTGTGCAAACCGGCTTGATTTCTAATTATGGCGAATTCGCCGTAATTAAAATCGGGGTTATGTATTCTTTCCCAAATACCGAGAAATTCCACCGTATTACGGTTGCGAAGCCAGTCGGAAATAAAGAAATCACCATCTTTTGCACGAAGCATGTCCGTTAGCGAGATATAATCTTCATCCTGCACGGAAATTATTTTTATCTCCGTTCCCTGCACAACAATTTTAGCCATTCTTCATTCCTCTACCCGCTGAATTACCTGATCACCAGCCATGTTACCAATTCAAAATCCGCCGGTTCCCTCCCTCATTCAGCCGCTTCCGGGCAGCGTACCATGTTCCAGCCTGTATTCGTAGCTCTGATCATTCCGGCATCGATTGATAATTTCTTCTTCCTCCACCGGATAATTCCAGCCGCCTTCCGTTTTCCGTGTCATCGTCCAGTAGGTATAGCCGACCTCCTCAAAATACCAGACCGGTCTTCTGTAAAACCGGCCTTCATAGGAGTATTCCCTGATATGGCGGACCATATTATAAAAACTTTCCGTATCATCCAGATAATGCCGGCATAGATATTCATGCGGCCATGTTTCCGCATAGGTCTTTGCGAAGGTCCAGGACGTCTCCTGAATAAACTTTTTTACATCTGGTGTAAACTGCATAAGACCACCTCTTTAGTTTCATATTTAAAACCTAAATTGTGTCCCTCTCACGTAATAATCTCTATATTATATTTTATACACAAATTTGATCCTTTTCAATAAATCGGACCCTACGGTAATTCGGTCCCCTCGTTCAGGATGTCGATGTAGGCAGGATAGCTGAAGACACGGTTGCGTTTGCGTCCGGTTAGTTCCGACACCACCCCGATAGTGCAGAGCTTATCCAGTGTTTTGTTAACTGTCACATGGCTTAGACCGGTCGTTTTCTCCAAATTACGGGATGTTGTGATAGGGCGCTTAAGAAAAGCATAATGTATTCGTAGCGCCGAACCGACCGCGCGTCCGAGGGACTGCAGTTTTTCACGATCTTGCTTGGCCAACTCGTCCAATTTCCGGACTGTATCCACCCCCTGACCGGCCGTTACGACAACAGCTTCCGCAAAGAAGTCGAGCCATGCTTCCCAATCGCCTTCGATCCGAACCCTGTTCAGCAAATCATAGTACACCTGCCGATGTGATTTGAAAAACAGGCTTACATAAAGCATCGGTTCCTGAAGGGCTTTCCCTCCACAGAGTAAGAGGGTGATGAGTAAACGCCCTACACGGCCGTTACCGTCTAGAAACGGATGGATTGTTTCGAACTGAACGTGAGCGAGAGCAGCTTTCAACAAAACCGGCGTCGGACTCGGTTTATCGTGGAGAAACAATTCCAACGCTCCCATTAGAGTAACTATTTTCTCCGGTGGAGGAGGAACTAAGACAGCATTTCCGGGGCGGCTGCCTGCAATCCAGTTTTGACTTCGACGGAACTCACCAGGATTTTTTTCAGCTCCCCGTCCTTCCGCAAGAAGCCTTACATGAATCTCTTTAATGAGGCGTAACGAAAGCGGAAAACCTTCCCCCAGGCGCCTTAAACCGTATTCCAAGGCGTTCACGTAGTTGCTTACTTCCCGCACATCATCCGGCGGAACTCCCGGCTGCTGGTCCGCCTCGAAGAGAAGAAGATCTGAAATCGATGAACGGGTCCCCTCGATCATTGAAGAAAGAACGGCTTCTTTCCTGACATAGCTATATAAAAAGAGAGAGACGTCCGGCAGAAGCATTGAGGCGCTGTCCAGCCGGCCTAATGATAGAAGGGCCTCATCAAAATGACTACGCAGTTCAGGTGTCCAGTCTATCGAAGGCGAGGGAGGAAGATCAAACGGAACAAAAGCGTTGGCCGGCTCTCCTACCGTAGAGATTGTTGTATAGCTGCCCTGTAGTGATCTTTTCATGAGTATGTCTTCCTTACATACAAATAACCTATATGTAAGGATAATAACTTATTATTACATATAAAATACCATGTGTAAAGAACTTCTTTCAAAATGGGGCTGCAGCAATTCCAAATGTGAGCTGTGGGGATTCGAAATGTGAACGTTTGTATAAGTGTTAGACCGTAAATTTGATGATTCTGCTTAAGTTCACATTTCGTATTCCTGACAAGAGCCTTTCCGGGCCGCAGTTAAGCGACGGGCTCCTGTAGTCTACAGGAACTTCGCAAGACACGAAGCCTACTCCCGAGAAGGCTTCGTGTCAACTTAACCCGCTGCAACGCACATCGCTTTCTCGGGACTGAGGAGGAAGGGCGGAAGATAGGCCGGCAGGTTCGAAAACGGCAGCACTTCCGGTTTCAGTTTGATGCCTAATGCTTCCTTCATGAACTCCCGTCGAGCGGTGATTCGTTTCCATGCCTCCGGATAATTGTGAGCAAACTTCTCGCGAAGCGGCTCGTCCGCAAGAGCGAGACCATCCTCTATATTGGACATAAAGTAAGGAGAATGGGTGGCGGGAATGACATCCACCTGGAGGGCCATCCCGGACTGCAGCGTTTCTTTCGAATTTTTATAGATCGGCGAATCGACCCACTCGTCTAAGTGGATGAAGTGGCCGGGATTGAGTCCGACCCCGAAAAACGGGTCGCCGATCCGGCTGTCGATCGCTTCGAACAGCTCCCCTCCGGTGGTCCCGATTCCAATAAGCTCGTACCAGGCGGCAATTGCCGAAAAATAGGTTGCAACAGCCGGTCCCGGTAATCGCGGATACTCTCAGGCAGCCCGGCTTCCGAACCGACGACGAAACCGGCCCTGCTGGTGAGTCCGCCCCATACGCCGACAGCCGTAGTAAAGGGGTCCCCTTCCCTGATTGCGCGGGAGGAGGGGCTTCCCATGCCCAGATGGGCCCTCTCACCCGCGGAGAGCATCAGATGGGCCGAAAACGGTATCCCTTTAAGCCGCATCAGCTCCACCGCTTCGTACTCGGTCATCCCCGGTTTTAAACCGAAGAGCACGTTTCGTACGTATTGAGAGGCGTGGGCACCGGCAAACTCAAATTGTACCAACTGTTCCGGTTCATTACGGTTCCTCATTCCATCGGGTGAGGCCATGAGCAGGGCGTTGGCATTGATCACATTTTCCGCGCTCCCTACCGCATTACGAACGGCTTCGGCCATATAGGAGGGGATCTCGAGAGTAGTTCGAGGGTCGGCCCCTCCGGCCCCCAACTCTTCGGAGGTAAAGTGTTTCCACCCGGCAACACCGATTTTCATCCCCCGGGCAACGCCGGCGTCGCGGAGGATGTCCCCAAGCGGTTTGCTTTGGGAGCGGTCTTGGGCCAAGAGACTCAAACTCTGAAAAAGGATTATTTCCAGCTCATCGCGGAGCGGGCTGATCCCGGCATACCCCAATCCTTCATTTCCGACAAGGAGGACCGGTTTCGGTTTAAGCGGACCATCGATAGGGAGGATCAGCAGCGTCTCCTCGAAACGAGGGTCGTACCCGGTGAGGTAGGTCACATTGGCAAAGTGCTCCCGGTCACCGTAGACGATGAAAAAATCGAACCCCATTTCCGCGGCCTTCGTTTTAAGCCGGGAAAGACGGTGTCTGTAGACCTCGGGGGGAATGGTTGGTTCTTCCGAAGGAAGCCCGAACTCCGGTAAATTGATGGTTTTATATTCTATGTTTGGATTTAGCATAGACTGATTTTGTCAGAGCCTCGCGTCCGCGTCAACTGCTTATTTTCGCTTTCACAGCGGTCAAAGAGAGACCGAAATCCCAAAGGCTTCCGTTTCGAATCATTGTTTCTATGATTGAACAGATTCGGCCGATGGTGGACGGTTAAAAGCCGGGGAGTTTAAATCGCATGACCACCTCACCCGTCTCCCGGTCTATTTCTACCGATTTCCCTGAATCCCCCTCGCTCAACGGTCTTCCTGTTGCCATCTGAGAGAGCGAATTGAGAAACGCCATTCCCTGATTCAGGACCGTCTCCATCTGTTCCGGCGTTGGCCCTCGACCCGACGAATTTGCCCCGCCCTCACGATGGTCTCCTGTGGAGTGAACGTCCGATTGGCGATCACCGTGCCGTTGTGCACCCGTTTGTGCCGTGCCCCCGGGTTGGTCTTCCGGTCCGGACGGCCCTGCCTCGGTAAACTCGTTGTCCGCAAACTCTTCACCTGTAAGATCGATCTCCATTTCCTTCTCTTTGAAGATTTCCGGATTCAGATAGTGCGCGGTCTGTTCATCCAGTTCGGGCCGCTCGATCTCTTCGTAGTGACGGGCTTCTTCTACCGTTTCCGATATCTCGTCCTCGCTAAACATCGCACGGATTTGATTAACGAACCTGTTTTTGTTTTCACTGCTTAAATCAACGGCATCGCCTACTCCTTCGAGTGCGGCGTCGAACAGTTCCTGCTTGAGGTTGATCCCCGCGTACACCTTCTCTTCTATGGAGTTTTTCATAATCATGTTGATGACGTTGATTTTATCACTCGTCTGTCCTATGCGGTGTATTCT
>CAZJBZ010000264.1:0-6811 GCA_964543975.1 uncultured Spirochaetales bacterium | reverse complement strand
TGCCGAAGATGGCGAACCCGAAGCGGAAGCCGTTCAGCGACGTTCTTTCGTGAAAATCCCGGGTCAGTTCCGGTGTCAATGAAGAGTAAGGGATGTTGACAACGGTGTACGCCAACCCCAGCAGACAGAAAGCGGCGATCGCCCAGATGAAAAGGGCGGTCTGCCCCTCCAAACCTGGATTGGTAAACATGAAAATCATCGCTAAAAAAAGCGGGGCCGAGCCGAACAAAATGTACGGCCGTCTCCGTCCCCATCTGGTTTGCGTGTGGTCCGACAGATAACCGACAACAGGGTCGGTCACCGCGTCCCAAATTTTTCCGATGAGGATCGCGATACCGGCCAACCCGGCGGCCAGCCCTACCGTATCGGTTAGGAAGTTCATCAGCCAGAAAGCCATAATGGTGAAGTAGAGGTTCCCTCCGAGATCGCACACTCCATATCCCAGTTTGACTTTTGTGGACAATCGGTCTTTTCCCATTTCGCACCTCACAAAACAGCGATTCGAATTTCCGGCTCACTAGAATTCCGCGTTAACAGAATAGGTAAGTTTATGGTATAATACCCTCTCTTGCAACGGATAAAATTGCGGAAAAGGCTCTATACCTTAAAAACGGTGATTGTGGGATTACCGTACGGTGTGGGTAATTTAGCTAATAATGAGATGTGCCGATATCGGCAGTAACGGGGTGGAAGACTATTATGGAGAAAAAAACAAAGATTATTTGTACTCTCGGCCCTTCATGCTGGGAAGAATCGACTATACGGCGGATGATTAACAACGGTATGAATGTAGCCCGGTTTAACTATTCTCATATGAAGCCGGAGGACGCGCTGCAGTCCATCGAAATCTTGAGAAAGATACGGGAAGAACTATCGATACCGCTCGCGCTGCTGTTGGACACGAAGGGTCCGGAGGTCCGTCTTTACGGTTACGAAGGACCGATTGAAGTAAAAAAAGACGACACCATTACCGTTGAGAGTTATACCGGTACCGATATAGAATCGCTGAAATCGGAGAAACCGCTTCACTTCTACACCAATCTGCCGGATCTCTCCTCCTTAGCGGGCGAGGGGAAACGGATCCTCTTCATGGACGGGTTCTTGGAAGGGAAAGTGGTCGCCTCGGAAAACGATGTCCTTCAAATTCAGTTGATCAACGGCGCCGTTTTACGGCAAAAAGCCCATTTCGCCATTCCGAATACCACGTACCCGTTGGATTTTTTAAGCGAGAAGGACAAAGAGGACATTCTCTTTGCCGTTGAGCAAGGTTTCGAGTTTATCGCCCTCTCTTTCGTCAGTTCGGCGAAAGACCTCTTTGAAGTAAGAAATTTGATAATTGATCAGTTTCCCGAATCAAGAACACAGCTCATTGCAAAAATCGAGAACAAAGCGGCTGTTGATAATATCGATGAAATTATTTCTCACTCCGACGGCATCATGGTTGCCAGGGGCGACCTGGGTGTTGAAATGGACATGACGGAAGTGCCGATCATACAGAAAGAGATCATCGAAAAAAGTTTCCTCCGCGGAAAACCGGTCATTACCGCAACACAGATGCTCGAATCCATGATCGATAAACCGATACCCACCCGCGCGGAGGCATCGGACGTCGCGAACGCCTGTTTTGATCTGACCTCCGCGGTCATGCTTTCCGGAGAGACGGCGATCGGGAATTATCCCGAGCTGACGGTAAAAACGATGTCGGACATCGTCTGCAGGGTGGAGGACCATCATGATTATGATAAAATCTTAATACGCACCTACGACAGACGAAAAAACATCTATCGGGATCTGACTACAATAGTCAACGGGAGCGCGGTCTCGATTGCAAACGAATGCCGGGCCAGGGCGATTGTCGTCGTTACAAAAACCGGTTATTCGGCACGCATGGTGTCCAAACTTCGGCCCAGACAGCCGATTTGGGCGTTTACCTACGATTCGATAACCTACCATCAAATGGCGCTTAACTGGGGAATTCAGCCCTTTTTAGTGGAAGAGGAAACCTCTTTTGAAACATTGGTGGGGCACATTAAAGAGCTGTGCCTTTCTCTGGAGTTAGCACCTCAAGGGGAACGGATTATTATTGTGGGCGGCTTGCCGATGGGAAAACACGGCACCACCAACATGGTCAGGGTGGAGACAATCGGGAAGAGACCCATCGACGGGCGTTCATTGAATAACAGAGCAACATCCGCTCCTGCGGTTTTCATCAACGGTTTGGAGGATTTTTATAAAAAAGACATCTCAGGCAAGATCGTCTTTTTAAAGGATTTTCGCAGAGAGTACGTATCCCACCTGAAGATCGTCTCAGGTATCGTCATGGAGTCCGCTCTTTTTGAAAATGATCTCTCTCTTCTCGGGATTGCCTACACCATTCCAATTATTATCGGGGCCGAAGGAGCATTTGAACAGATTGTAGAGGGCAGTGTTGTAGAGATTGACGGTGAGCGCGATATTTTGGTTGAAGTATAGCCTTATGAACGCAAGGACACTCTTACTCGGTATTTTTCTCTGTTTTGTTCTCTCTTCCGCTTGCGCCGCGGATAATCCGGAGGCGGCGGAAGGGCTGCCCGGCACCCTCTTTATCTCTTCATCGCCGATTAATGCTTTCTGTTCCATAGACGGGGTAAGAGTGGAGGAGAAAACACCCCTCCTGCTGCGCGGTCTCGCGGAAGGGGAACATCTTATAACCTTGGAAAAAAAAGGCCATAAAACGGTCGCCATACCGTACACGGTCGGTCCGGGAGCCATAGGCATTATCGAAGAGGATCTCCCCGCCTTCTCTTTTATGTCTTTTTTCCCCGATAGCGATACGATTATCTTCAATCGGACTGATGTGTATCGGGAAGGGGTGGTCCTCAGACTACCTGACGGGACCTATTCTATTCGGCAGGATAAAGAAACGATAAAACTGGATCCGGTCTATCCGAAACAGGGATTGCTTACGGCTCTCCATTTTTCCGTTCCAACCTTGGGATTGGTTTCGGCGCTCTTGACGGTAAACGATATAACGAACCAAAATTCTTTTCCGTTTTTTTTCTCCCCCGCAACCATTACTTCGTATATCCTTACGGCAGGGGCCCTCAGTTTCGATCTTGCTCTTCTTGCTCAAAAAAAAAGGTTTGTCGAATCGTTCCCGGTAAAACCGGTACAGAGAGAACATACCGATTACATTGCCGGGGAATATTTTTCCCGCGGCGAAGAACTTCTGGTCCGGCAGCAATTACGGGAGGCCTTAAACTATTACATGAAGATCGTAGAAAACCATAAAGAATCGATCTTCTATCCGCGGGCACTCTATAAAATCGGCAGAATACACAATATTCTCGGAAATTATACCTTAGCCAAGGCCGAGTTTCTCCTTCTCAGGCGGAAGTATCCGCTCCCCGAGCTGTACGATAAGACATGCAAGAACTTGGCTGATCTCTATGTTCGGCAAAATATGTACGGAAAAAGCATAATACAGCTGGAGGAGATGCTTTTTGTTGATCCCTTCTATTCAAGGGAGAATATAGATCTCTATGCCTGTGAAATTCGGGAGCTGTGGTATGAAGAAGACGAATCACGCCTGGATGATGTAATCGAGGGATATAAAAAGATGACACAAATCTATTCAGGTTCCGAAAATATCAATCTGTACAGGGCCCGTCTTGCCTACTTTCTCTTTCTCTCCGGGAGTGTCGGAAAAGCCGAGGAAATCTACAATCGTATTTCCGACCCGAATTCCGACGCCCGTTTTGAAATAGAGATTAGGTTGGAATTGCTACGGGAGGAAGGACTGCTGAAAAAATGAATAATTGTCATAAGATGCAGGCTGCTCTTATTTTCTTCCTTTTTTTCTCTGCTCTGAACGTGTTGTCGGCTCAAGATGAGACACGGGGGCGGTATGAATATTTCATTAACCGGTATGAAGAGCTGTTGGAAGAGGAGGGCACCTTTTCCGATTTTCAAATCGACGTGATTAACGGATTGGTTGAGGATTTAGAAAGGACTAATTATGAAGATCTTCTCCTCAGGGCCCGTACAATCCAAGTGCTATTCTTAGAAAACAGACGGACTGCGGACAGGAGTGGACACGATACACCGCCACCCGAGGACCCCCTCCTCGATCCTTTTTACTCTTCACCGGGAGGATCCGCGTCTCTCGTCGGCGGGGGGCTTACCTTGGGGACCGGACTTGCTTCACTCGCCCTCTTCAACGTCTTCAGCTATCTGGGCAATGCCGCTTTCGATAGTTATAACGGAGCCGATGCCTCCCAGGACACGTCCCTTCTCTACAATCGGTGGATGCTCTACGAAACTTTGAGTTATGTCTTTCTCGGCACAGGTGTTTTGGGAGTGAGTGTTTCCATCCCTCTTTTTGTGGTCCCCACGAACAGGCCTCCTCGAATAGAACCGATTACGGACGAACGGAGAGCTATGGCGAGTGCTCGCAGGATGAACAAAAAAGTGGAAGGCTTGAAGGGACGAACGGACCATGTTTATCAAAACGCGAGAGCAATGGACGCGGCGATGAGGGTTTCATTGGGAGTCGGCTTGACCTCTCTCGTCGGGACCGGCTTGAGTTTGTTGCTCTCCGAAACAACCTATGAAAGTTATAAACAAGCTTCCTACCCTCAGGATGCGGACCTCCTGCACCGAGACATGGAGACGCTCCAGACTCTTTCTATCGGATTCGGTATCGGTAGCGCGGCCGGACTACTCTCGGGTGTTTTCTTTTCTCTCCTAAGGCCCGAACCCCTGTCGCTCCATCGCGGGATCGCGGTTACCCACACATCTCTGAGACAAAATCCGGTGGTCGAATTCGACGAGGAGCTGTATAACCGGTATGTGGAACACCAAATTGAACTGCTCGAACATGAGAAAACCGTCTTGACGCGCAAGTTGGCTCAGGCAAAAGCTGCCAATACCGGGTATACCGCGACCCTCTGGACAACGGTGGGATTAGGAGCGGCTTCACTGGCGGGAATGGGAGTCTGTCTCTATTTCTCCGACCTCAATTTCGACAAATACAATGCGGCAGCCTCTCCGGAAGAAGCTGAACAGTTGAAAACCGATTATGAACGTATGAGGACCCTCTCCGTTGTTGCCGGAATTTCGGGAGGTACTCTCCTTAGTTCTGCGGGTATAACGGCGCTTTTAAAACCGTCACCTGTCGAAATAAGACGAGAACTGGCGGAAGTTGAACGGCAGCTGGATCTGTTCAAGACGCGATTACGGTAATTGCATAAACGGGCCGTTTGGATGTGCGCTCCTCAGCCGCTCTCGGTCATTTCGATGTCAAAATTTCTATTCCGTTCCAATCCGGGGAAGGTGGGGTGTGAAGATACTTGTTGCACCTTTCAACATACAGTGATGCAAGATGGTCATCGGGAAGGGCCTTCAAGACCTGGGTGAAGAGCCTGATCGCTTCTTTAAAATCCTGTTTATAATAGTGCTTCAACCCTTTATGATGGAAATTCCAGCCGTCTCTCTCCCGATTCGTAAGTTCTCGCTTTGCCGTGAATATTTTCTCGCCCTGTGTTTTCCCTTTTACGACAACTTTATCGACCAAACGGCAGGGCAGCTTTGTTTTGATTTTTTGGTAGACGCTTTCAGAGAAGATGAGTCCCTGTTTGTACGGCTTCGTCAAACCTTCAAGACGGGAACCTAAGTTCACCATATCTCCGATAATCGTATAGTCCATTTTTTTCTCGGAACCGATATTGCCGACGGTTACCACACCGTAATTGATACCGATCCCGGTGAGAAACGCGGGTTTCCCTTTTTCCTGTTGTCCTCTGTTGAAGTCGACCAGCGCCTCCTGCATTTCGATGGCGGCAAGGACCGCCTGGTAAACATCATCACTCCGTTTCACCGGTGCTCCGAAAAATGCCATAATAGCGTCTCCGATATATTTATCGATGACGCCGTTATGATTCATGATGATATCAACCATAATCTGAAAATAGTTATTGAGAGCCTCCACCAGTTCGTCCGGCATAAACCCTTCCGAAATTGTGGTAAAACTGCGGATATCGGAGAACAGGATCGCTAAAACCCGATTTTCTCCCACAAGCATCGATTCGGGATTCTTGAAAATGCTTTCAATAACATCGTTTGGTACATACTTCTGAAAGATGTTCCGTATTTTGTGCTCATTCTTTTGAGCGATTACCGCCTGCAGGGCGAATCCTTTTATCTGTTGATAGGCCTTTTCCAGTTCACCTATCATAATATTGAACGTGTGAGCGAGGTTCCCTATTTCATCGCTAAACTCAACTTCCACCCGTTCCGAGAGATCGTTGTTGATTATGATATCTTTCATCGTCCGCTCCACCCGGCGAAGCGGGCGGGTCAGATAACCTGTGAACGCAATCAGCATGAAAAAAGAGACGACTAAAGAAATACCTAAGATAATGCCGCTTTGGGTGGTGATCTCCGTTACTTCTTTATAAAATGTCTCCCGCTCCTCAGAAACGAAAAAATACCAGCTGAACGCGGGGTAGAAAAACATATGGCCCACCCGGTCATTCCCGCCCAGAGAAAACTCCACCCAGCCCTCCTGCTGATTAACGGTTGCATCGAGAAGCCGGAACCGTTCCCTCTCCGATATCTCTATTTCAGACGTTTTCAGGGTAATTGATCCTTCCTCGTCCATCGCGAAAATAACTTCCGTTCCGCTGAGGATGAGTGTGGAGGCATAGGAAGCAACTGCCTGTTTGGTTATGTCGACATACTCCGGATCATCATCGAGATTGTTGGATACCAGCAGGTTCCATTGATTATCGATGTAATTTTGCAGCTCCCGGGATTTAAACCCTAAGAATTG
>CAZJBZ010000263.1:0-6852 GCA_964543975.1 uncultured Spirochaetales bacterium | reverse complement strand
TCGGTTACTCCCATCAAAAAACCGGCTTTACTTCCTGCTTCTTCAACCAATTGACGAGTATGTTCCTCTATGATTTCCGGTTTCTCGATATGATAAGAGCTTGTGAAATTAATCCACAGAGCTTTTTTTTGTAATGTTTGCCTTGCATCTTTCAACGACCAATCACCCATCGGAGGTGGTGTAAATGCTTCAATAAAATTGAGAGGTGTTTGTTTTATTAAGTCTTTAAGAGAAATTAATCGCCCGTCCATATGTGAACCGAATAATTTCCCTGTTCCAGATAATTCTTTCGAAAACATTTCATATAACGGTATGAGATATTGTTGGAAACGCTCCCGTCCAACAACGTCACTTGATATGTTATCTCCGGATAAAAGAACTTCAACAGGTGAGGCAGCAGCAATTCTTGTTAGTTCTTGGTATCGATTGAAAAGAACTTCGTGTAGAGAATCAAATAGCCCACGGTAATCAAGATAATCAAGACTAAACCGCTCCATACCCATCATTTGATAAAGCATATCCTGTAAGGGGGCTTTACCTAAACGAATATAAACTAACCCGTCTTCACCAACTCTTCGCTGAATTTCTCTTATATATTCATAATTATCATGAAAATATACATCTTTAATAAAATATTCCATTATTTTGTAGTCTTCCGGTACTTTAATAAAATGTTCTTTTATCCAATCGCTACTTTGATAGCCACCGGTATCAAACTCTAAAATCTGCCGAATGTCACCAATAGAAGTATGTATAGTTTTAGAGGTATATTTTTTTCTATTTTCCCAATATTCCTTTGTAATAATCTCGCAATTTTTATGCTCAACAGTGTGTGCCGGTAAACGATATACCAAACCGAGACCCTTATTTCGTAATAACCTTTCAGCAATGCTCCTAGGAAACAACATTGCAAAAATGGTTAACGGTATCTTATCAGGCTCTATCCAGTGTAAAGATGTTAAAATTCTTTCTTTCGGAGTCATGAATACCTCAATTTCTAGATATTTATTATTTCCCTATTTGTCGCTAATATTTTTTGGTAATCGATGGGCTAAATATCGATTTCTTGCAGTTTCATCAAAGCCTTCCGGTTTATAGATAAATTGTTTCAGCTCGCCATTTTCTAGAAAAGAATTAGCCTCCGGTTCTCTTGTTCCGTCTATTTCTTTTACCCATTCAGTTAATCTACTCTTCATCTCGCTGCAAATCTGTCTGTACTCTGGGTTTTGTGCAAGATTCATTTCTTCTTGAAAATCATCATTATACTCGAACAACTCTTCTTCCGCACCATTAGAATAGAAATGATATTTATATCGATCATCAATAATTGTTCCCCACGTTTTTCTTCCATCTACATGTGCGGCATAAATGGTATTCCGCGGCTTTAATGTGCCCGTATAAAAATTAAAGAGACTTTCTCCTGTCACTTTTTCAGGTGTTTCTATGCTCAGCAGCTCACACAGTGTTGGTAAAATGTCCGCCTGGTTTACCCATCCTTGGTAACTTCCTGTATTTAATTCATGCCATTTAACTATTAATGGAATTTTTAAACATGAAAAGTATGGATAGTGTTTCATGAACAGATATTGATCGCCCAACATCTCGCCATGATCAGAAAGAAAAATAATTATGGTATTATCATAGAGATTTTGCGCTTTTAAAGAGGCAATTATTCTTCCTATTTGTTCATCGATCTGAGTCACCAACCCATAATAGTGTGCTTTTATTTTTGCATTCCATACAGGGTTGCATAATCCATCAAAACCGAATGCATCGGACCAATTTTGAATATTACGACTTCGCTTATGCAAAGGTTCCGGCTGATATGCAGGAGGCATGTCCTGATAGTTGTACATCGTATTAAAAGGTTTCGGTGGATCAAACGGCGGATGCGGTTTGACAAATGATACAACTCCGAAAAATGGCATATCTTGTGGTCGAGTCCTTTCAAGATATTCTAATGCTGTATCTCCGTTCCATGTCGTCACATAATCTTCTTGTGATAATGGGGAAGTTGACCACATTAGGTCCCAATTATCTAATCCATGAGTCCACTCCTGCAGATTCTTGTTGGCCAAATAGGGTTGATAATCATCTTGAAACCGTCCAACGCCAGTATCTTCGGATAAACGTAAATAATCAAAACCAAAAGGCCCTCTTGGAGGAACAAAGTGCATTTTGCCTAATGCGGCAGTATGATACCCTTGCGCCTTCAGCAAATGCGTAATATTAGTCACTCCTTCTATTTGCTTTCCACCAAATGTATGCGCATATCGTCCCGCCAGAATAGAAGGTCGTGCCGGTACACAGATGGGATCTGTCGCTATTGCTCGATCAAATCGAACTCCCTCTTCGCATAATTGATCGATATTTGGTGTGTTAATAGAATTGTTTCCATAACAACCCAAGGCATCTTGTCGCAATTGATCACAAATTAACAATAAAATATTTGGTTTTTTAGTCGTCATGCCGTTGTATCATCCTTTCATTCCCGTCAATGCTAATCCTTGAATAAATTGTTTTTGAAACATTAGAAAAACGATTACTACAGGTGCAATTACAAGTGTCGTCATCGCCATCGTCATTCCAAAAAGTGTCGTGTATTCTGTTGTAAACATCGCAACTCCGAGAGGAAGCGTTCGTAGTTCGGTAGAATTTATAATAACAACAGGCCAAAGCAAAAGGTTCCAATTAAACATAAAGGTGAAAATTGTCAATGCCGACATAGCCGAACGGAGTGAAGGAATAATAACAGAATAGTAAATCCGAAACTCCGAACAGCCTTCTACACGTGCACAATCAATCATATCATTCGGTATCGAATAGGAAAATTGTCGAGCCATAAGAATCCCAAACGGCATTACGATAAAGGGAGCAATAAGCCCTTGATAAGTATCTATCCATCCCATAAATTTCATAATCATAAAGTGAGGAACAAGTTTATTTGCCGGTGCCAACATCATTGTAGATAAGGTTAGTATAAAAAAAAGTTCGCGTCCGGGGAATTTATGTTTAGCAAAAATATATCCGGCTAATGTAGAAGAAAACAAAACAAACAGTGTAACGCTACCACTCACAACAATACTATTAATAAAATATCGAATTATTTGTATTTGAATGAATACTTCTCGGTAATTTTCGAAAGTAAATTCTTCAGGGAAAAAGGTTGGAGGCATTTGGATTATTTCATCATCAAATTTAAACGACGAAAGTAACATCCAAATGAATGGTGCTATCATAAGAATAGCTCCAATCGATAAAACAATAATAAGTATTACCCTGCTTATTGAAACTCTACCTTGATTCATCTAATACTCCCATTTTGCTTTACCTAACCGTAACTGAATCAACGTTACAATAAGAACAATTACTAATAAAAACATTGATATAGCGCAAGCATATCCCATGCGGAAATATTCAAATGCGTTCTGTACTATATAAAGGACAAGCACCTGTGTACTGTGCATCGGCCCTCCCACTGGAGAGGTCATAACAAAAATCGGTTGAAACATTTGAAATGCCCATAAAATGGTAATAATGAAAACAAAAACACTCGCCTGTTTTAACAAGGGCAACGTGATATGGAATAGTCTTTGAAACCAATTAACACCATCTATTTCAGCAGAATCATAAAGATACTTAGGTACACCGTCTAACGCCGCAAGGTATATTACTGCTTGAAAACCAATTCCGCGCCAAATCAACATTGCAGTAATAGAAGGTAATGCTTGATCTATACTTTTAAGAAACATTTGCCTAGGTATTCCCACAAGAGAAAGGAGATAGTTGAAAAGCCCAGCTTGCGGATAATAGAGGAATTTGAAAACCAGACCAACTGCAACCATTGAAGTGACTGCAGGTAAAAAATATATGGTTACAAAACTTGAACGAAGAGTACTTCCCAACCTAAATACTGAAAGAGCTAATAATAACGAAAGCGGAATACCAATGAACGTCCTTGCTCCGACAAAATAGAGAGTATTCTTAAGGGCGGCCCAAAAAACTTCATCGTTTAATGCTTTAATATAATTTCCGAAGCCGACAAAAGGTTTATTTGCCGATAAGAGTCCCCAATTGTAAAGGCTCAAGTAAATTGAATAAAAAATCGGCCCTATTCCCATAATTACCAAATAAAGTAATACCGGGATTATTGACAGATAAACGAATAGATAACGATTAAACTTATAACTTCTGGCGGTGATTCCCATAATCTGTGTTTACCTAAATATTGATAAAAATGGGGGGGTAGAATTAGAGAACTACCCCCAACAAAATAGAGAGATTATTGAGTTTCCTGTATTCTGACATCGTACTCTTTAAACATATCATTTATCTCTTTCTCACCATTAGCCAATGCTTCTTCAACAGACATTTCGCCATAGACCGCTCTTTCAATCATTGTAACAAGGATATTCCTGAATAGGCCTATATTTCTAACCGGCCAATATACTCCGTGTGGTAAATTATCAATGAAAGCTGCGTATATCTCTGAATCTGTAAACTCGGGTTTTTCAACCAAGGATTTCATAGCGGGCATCTCACCTGTTACATGATTAAAAATCGAATATGGTTCCGGCTGCATTCGAAACTTGATCCATTCGTATGCGGCTTCGGTTATAGCATCGTTTTTCGTAGCTGTCTGGGTTACCAAATTACCCCATCCTCCGATGTGGTCAAAGTAGTGTGGAATATCATCCTTGCCGGCAAGATTTGGTCCTTTAAAGAATCCGTAATCAACATCAGGGTACTGGGTGTTAAGTATGCCGGCTGCCCATGGTCCGTGTAACTGGATGGAAGATTGTTCTTTCATGAATAGTTCCCAGGTATCGATACCAAACTCAGTTGTCGCAACTTTTATATCTTTATATTTATGAATGAACCATTCCAATGCTTTTTTTCCCTCAGGAGAATTGAATATTGCCATATTGTTCTCATCGACAACATCTCCACCATATTGCATCAGCACGCAAGTAAAAAGATCTGCCGGTAAAGCTTGGGGTGCATATCCTTCCCGTATAATATTGCCATCATCGTCTTGCTTGGTTAATTTTACCGCAATATCCATCAACTTTTCATAAGGGATCGTTTCACGAGGATCAGGAATATCGGCTCCGATTTCTCGGAAATGATCTTTATTGTATAAAACACCTCCCCCAGTAAGATTGTAATTATTTGGAATACCATAATATTTCCCTTTATAATGGAGACCCGCAATTGTCGGTTCATAAAATTTCTCTTCCATTTCACTTACAGATAGTATTTCAGGCGTTACAGGAAGGATACGTCCGGTTTGAATGTAAAATCGTGACCAACCTTGTGGAATTTGTAGAAGTTCAGGTATGGTACCGGCGGCAAAACTTGTTAAAAGCTTTTTGTTGAACTCATTAAACGGAATAGTCACAGCCTTAATTTCGATATTAGGATTCTTTTCGTGAAACTCAGCCAATATTTGATTATTCGCTTTCTCATATGAAGGATTGACATGATACCAATAATCAAGCGTGATTTTCTTTCCAGAACCGGTTGCACCTTCTTGTTTTCCTTCTGCAAAAGCACCAACTGTTGATACAAACAGAAGCAGCAAAAATAAATAAAATATTTTTTTCATAATTCTATCCTCTCTTTTTCAATATTAAGTATAACGTCATATAAATAGGCTAGCCGCTTACTATAATTCCGAGCGGTCGGATTTCCTTATTTCCCTTCATCACCTCCTTTATCCAACAATTTATTCAGCGCAAAGATTTGTTACACTTAAAGCGGTTTAATTAAAGCGCTTTAGAAATTATTATAAAGCGGTTTTTTTGCGCTGTCAAGTATTTTTTCTTTTCTTTTTTATTTTTTTCCGATATACTCTTAAAGCGCTTTAAATTTAAAACGATATGGAAGTCACAGTATCATGATCAAACTAAAAGATGTAGCAAAAAAAGCCGGGGTTTCGGAGGCGACCGCTTCCCTGGTGATGAACGAACGCCCCGGGGTCAATGAGAATACCCGTATCCGCGTTCTGGAAGTGGCAGAGGGGTTGGGGTACACCCCGAACCATATCGCGCGCGGACTCGCCATGCAGAAGACCCATGTACTGGGCCTTATCATCACAGACATTGAGAATCCGTTTTTCGGTTCACTTACCAAGTATGTCGACACCTATACGAAAGAAATTGGATATGGATTGGTGTTATCGGTATCAAACGACGACATAGAAGAAGAGGACGCGATTATCGCTGATTTCATCGGTAAACGCTTGGATGGAATCATCATCATTCCGTCGGTAAATAAACGGAAGGACAAATCCGTTTATAACAAATTGAATCAACTAAAAGTTCCATATGTTTTCGCCACCAGTTATTATCAGGCAATCAGAAACGAATATGTCATGACGGATTTATCGGCCGGTTCTTATATGCTTACCAAACATCTCATAGAAAACGGGCATAAAGACATTCTTTTTCTTACGACAAAAGACACCGATACCCCGCCGTCAAAATTACGAATCGACGGTTACACGAAAGCCCTTCGTGAGACCGGTATCGGATTCAAAGCTGAGCAGTTAGTGCATTGCAGAAGACCCGATTACCGAAGCGGTTACGACGCAATTACCGATCATATTGATACGAACAAGAATCTTCCCGACGCCATTATCGCCATAAACGACGTTCTCGCGCTAGGCGCACAACACGCGCTTATTGAAAAAGGGTTCCATGTACCCAAAGACGTCTCGGTGGCCGGGTATGATGATGTTATTTTTTCTTCGCTCTCCGAGATTCCTCTGACCACTATCAAGCAGGACATTCAGCTTATTGCTAAGACCGCGGTGGAGATGGTTATCGGAAAGATAAACGGGAAGAGCAG
>CAZJBZ010000262.1:0-6869 GCA_964543975.1 uncultured Spirochaetales bacterium | reverse complement strand
GGGGGGGACGGAGGCCGCTATTACGCCGTTGGGTCTGGGCGGTTTTTGTGTCTTGCGGGCGTTAAGCACTCGAAATGAAGAACCGGAGCGGGCCTCGCGCCCTTTTGATGCCGAACGGGACGGCTTCGTCATGGGAGAAGGGGCCGGAGTCCTCGTGTTGGAGGAACTCGATCACGCGAAAAAGAGGGGTGCGAAAATATACGCCGAACTGGCGGGGTATGGCCGAAACGCGGACGCCTTTCATATGACGGCACCCAGCGATACCGGCAGGGAGGCCGGTAACTGTATTACGTTGGCCCTGGAGAACGCTCAAACAGCTCCGGAAGATCTAGACTACATCAACGCGCACGGAACGAGCACGCAGTTAAATGATAGTTCCGAAACCAGGGCAATAAAATACGCTTTAGGCGTGGAAGCGGCAAAAAGGGTACAGATTAGTTCAACAAAATCAATGATCGGCCACCTGTTAGGGGCGGCCGGGGGAGTTGAGGCGGTAATAACCGCTAAAACGGTACAGGAAGGTGTTATTCCTCCCACAATCAATTACGAGAATCCTGATCCGGAATGCGACCTCGATTACGTGCCGAACCAGTCAAGAGAGACGAAGGTAATAACTGCTTTGAGCAACAGTTTCGGTTTTGGCGGGCATAACGCTTCACTCTGCTTTAAGCGTTACGATTGAAAAATCTCCTGCTTTCGATTATGACCGGAACTCCGCGTAAGAGACAGAACAGTATCGCGCCGTAGACGGAGACTGAAGCGGCAATTGAAACGATTTCCCGGATTGGAGCATCCCACCCCGGGATATGGGCGAGAATAAGAAGGGAAAAAGCCGCGGCCTTGAAAAAGGCGTAGAGGAAACGGCTTGCATCGGAGGCCACAATCAGTTTGCCTATTCCACTTCGCATCATTGTGTTTTTGCCGAACGGTGTATGGCCGTATTGAAAGGAGAGTGAACGCAGCCCGTCGGTGAGTATGCCCCGGATGATAACGATAAGGGGGATGAAAAGCGGAAGCCATCCCAGTGCCACAAAAGAAATCCAATAGACATTTTCTACAATTCGATCGCTTAAGATGTCTATTACCGCGCCTAATTTTGATGCCTCACCCCGTTTACGGGCAACATAACCGTCCAGCATGTCCATAAAAATAATAAAAAGCGTCAGGAAGAAACAGATCCAATAGACTTCGCTTTTTTCAAGAAAGAGAAGGGAAACGGCGACAAGTGCCAGAACGGTCCGTAAAAACGATATTAAGTTAGCCATACAATGGGGAGAACCATATCATAAATCCGGTAGGAGGTCAAAAGGCCGGCTTGCGTCCTCCTCACCACTTCCATTGCCGTTTTTCACGTTTCCTGATTATATTAAAAAGGGAGATGAAACAATGGAAGGAAAAAAAATAGCGTTTTTCGATGCAAAACCGTATGACCGAGAATCGTTTAACGCGACAAACGGTAATTACGGGTTTACGATAAAATATTTTGAAAACAGACTTACCCCGGACACGGCCCCTTTGGCGGGAGGGTATGATGCCGTTTGCGCGTTTGTGAACGATGATATCAGCAAGGAGGTGCTCGAGACGCTTCATCGGTTCGGAGTGCCTGTTATCGCCTTACGGTGCGCCGGCTACAACAATGTGGATATCAAGGCGGCGTATCGGAAGATACATGTGACGCGGGTCCCCGCTTACTCCCCATACGCAGTGGCGGAACATACCGTGGGATTGGTCCTCGCCTTGAACCGCAAAATACACCGGGCGTACAACAGGACCCGGGAAAGCAATTTTACTCTGTCCGGTCTCATGGGTTTCGATATGCACGGCAGAAGCGCGGGGGTTATCGGGACAGGAAAGATCGGTAAGGTGTTGATCAAAATACTTTCCGGGTTCGGAATGACCATTTACGCCCACGATCTCTACCCCGATGAACAGTACGCTGAGGAGATCGGCTTTGAATATGTGGATTTGGATACCCTTTACGCGAAATCGGATATTATTACCCTCAACTGCCCGCTGACTCAGGATACGTACCATCTTATCAACAAATACTCCATTGGGAAAATGAAACCGGGTGTGATGCTTATCAACACGGGAAGAGGTCCTCTTATCAATTCGGCGGACCTGATCGACGCCTTGAAGACACGAAAGGTGGGAAGCGCGGGACTTGATGTTTACGAAGAGGAGAGCAATTATTTTTTCGAAGACTTCTCGAATGAGGTAATCGAAGATGATTCATTGGCCAGGCTTCTCAGTTTTAACAATGTTCTCGTTACCTCGCATCAGGCGTTCTTTACACGGGACGCGCTGCACAACATCGCCGATACGACCCTGCGCAATGTAGAGGATTTCTTTGACGGTAAGCCGCTTGGCAACGAAATCTGTTACGCCTGTGAAGAACCGGAATGTAAAAAAGAAAAAAGCGGCCGCTGTTTGTAAAACTTTGGTTTTGTGGTACGATCGAAGAAAGAAGTTAAAAAAGGTAATTGCAAAAATCGCCATTTTAACGGTGGAAAAAAAGTTAAATGCTTCCGATATAAATAATTGAAATTTTTGCAATTACCTAAAAACACTATTTTGAAAGGGGCTCAAAGGAGAAAAGAATGAGACGAAGCCGAATGGTCTGCGCTGCATTGCTCGTGTTATGTTCCCTTCCCGTGTTTGCTTGGGAAAGCTTTAATCGGGAAGACGCTGCCTTAAAAATCCACCCGAACGCGGAGGTTGGAATAACGAAAGTTCTCTTTCACACGCTTCAATTCGGCCGGGATACGACAACGTTCGATTATGTGTTCGAAGGCGGACAGGAAATCCTTTTTTTCTATCAGCGTTATTCGGTTGATATAGAAATTGTTCGTCGCCACATTGTCAGTATCCTCTATCAGCCTCTGACGTTGAACACACAAACGGTGGTACCGATGACCAGACCCGACGGAATTGTAATTGATACCGCCGCTTTTTCCGCGGGGGAGGGCATCAACCTAAAGTACGGGTTCGATTTTTGGCGGTTCAGTTATCTTTTCGATTTCTTCAAGGACGAATCATTCATGCTGGCGGCCGGTCTCTCGCTGCAGTTCCGCAACGCTTCTATCGTTTTCGAAAGTACCGACGGCACCGGCATTACCGTCAATCAAAATCTGGGTCCCGTTCCCATTCTCAAGGTGCGGTCGGAATACAGGTTCCCCTGCGGGTTCTTTCTCGGTCTGGAGGCGGACGGCTTCTACGCCTCTTCGGCAATTTTCAACGGGGCTGATTTTCAGTTTACGGGTTGGATCTACGATATAGCGTTGAGAACAGGTTTTGAATTAAATAAAGCTGTCGATCTCTATCTAACCGGGCGGTTATTGGGCGGCGGAGCTACCGGTAACTCCGATTACGAGCAGACCTACTGGACCGAGGGAACGTCGAGTTACACCGATAACAATCTGGTTACCCTCAATTTCAGCGCAGGTTTACGGATCAAGTAAGAGGATGTATGCATGAATAGAAAAACTGTCGTGCGGGCCATACTCCCCCTTCTTTTTGCCGTGACGGTTATCTGCGGACCGACAGGATGCAGTGGAGGAAGTAGGCGGCAAGAACCGGTAACCATTTCATTTGCTTTTCCAATGGAGGACCGTGATTATTATCAAGCTGCGGTCGAACAGTTTAATAAAGATCATCCGAAAATCACGATTGAAATGGAAAGCAGCTCCGGAGATGTGCTGGGCGGTATCAATCCCGGAGAGGCGGACACTTTCGTTACTTCGCAGTTTGCCCAGTTATGGCTGCGTGAGCAGAATATGGTGCTTAATCTCTCCTCATTAGCCGATCAAGATAACGATTTCGATGTGGATGACTTTTATCGCGGAATACCGGAACTCTTTACGGATCGCGGAAAGCTGTGGGGCATTCCCGCGGGAATGGATGTCATGGTGATGTATTACAACCGGGAGCTTTTTGAGCGATACGGAGTACCCTTGCCGGAAGCCGGATGGACCTGGAACGATTTTCTTCAGGCTGCTACCATGCTTCGCGACCCGGCCGCGGATGTCTTCGGGTACACAACGGTGAATCCGGTCTTCGATGCCATGGCCTTTATTTACCAGCACGGCGGACGACTGTTCGACGATCTTCAGGACCCGACCAAGGTCACGTTTGACGATCCGGCAGCCATAGAAGGGTTGCAGTGGTATATCGATTTGACCTTTTCCCATAATGTTGCCCCGAATCCCTCGCAGACGCGGGCGAGTTTCGGCATGAGCGAGATGGAACTTGCCTATATAGCGAACGGACTGTCGGGAATGTGGACCGGTATGCTTTCGGAGGCGAATAACGAATATATTGATGATTTGGAAACCGGCATCGCGCCGTTGCCGAAAGATGAGAAGGCCGCGACCTTGACCTTGGCCCAGGGCTATTTTATCAGCGCGGCCACTGAGTCGCCTGACGCCTGTTGGACCTGGCTTACCTTTTTGAGCAATCGTGTTCCTCCGAGACTGGTGCCGGTAAGGAAATCCCTTCTTGAATCGAAACAGTACAAGCGGGAGGCGGAGGGGGATTACGGTTTGATTGTCGAACAAGCTTTGGAGAACGCCATCCTCCTTTCTCCCGAATTGGCCCGGTTCGAGAAATCGGTTGCGATTTTCTCCCGGGCCGTGGAATCGATTATGCGGGAAGAGGCCCCCGCCTCTGCGGCTCTTAAGGTGGCACAACAAGTCGCCTTGAAACTGGAATAGAAAATGATAATAGACGGAGATATACATATTCCGGCGGAATAATCTATGGAACTCTTTTTTCAGACGGACACGATAACCATTGCTTCCATTGCATGCAGACTGGTCATCAGTTTTATTCTTTCAACGATAATTGGCATCGAGAGGGAAATACACAGACAACCGGCGGGACTGCGGACCCATATCTTAATCTGTTTGGGGGCAACCGTCCTCATGGTCCTTTCGCTCTACATCCCGCAGTGGTCGGGTGGAAAATATGATGCCGATCCGGGGCGGATCGCGGCACAGATCGTTACCGGTATCGGTTTCCTCGGAGCCGGCGCGATTCTCAAAATCGGACTGAACGTGAAAGGGCTTACCACGGCGGCGAATGTGTGGGTGGTAGCGGCAATCGGGATGACGGTCGGAATGGGTCTCTATATCGCGGCCGGTATCGTCACCGGAATAACCTTGATGGTTTTGGTAGTCCTCAACAAAGTCGAACACCGTTTCATAACAACTGAAACGTTCAAAGCTCTTACCGTTGAATTTAACTCGGACGCGAACCAGATAAACCCGGTATTACACATTGTACAGGAGTATAAATTTAATATTTCGAATATGGACGTCTATGAATCGGAAAAGAAGAATGTAACGGTCCTGAGACTTCTTGTAAAAGTGCCGGGAAAGTGGGACATAGGGAAACTTTTTGCTGACATCCGTTCTCTCGACGGGATCATGAAAATAAAGCTCGATGAACATTACGAATAAGAAGAACGGGGGGATCGTGGACCATGAAGAAACTGAAACAAAAAGGCGGCCCGGCCGCTCCGCCTATGGTGCTGCCGCGAAGCCTCTTATTCGGTAATCCGGATAGGGCCTCACTCAGTGTCAGCCCGGACGGTACAAAGATCGGTTATTTAGCTCCTCTTAACGGGATGTTGAATGTTTGGATTGCTCCGAAGGACAAACCCGGGAAGGCGGAAGCTGTAACTAACGATACTGTCCGAGGCATCCGTATCTACTTCTGGGCATTCAATAATCGGCACATCATCTATCTGCAGGATTCGGGAGGGGATGAGAATTGGCAGGTGCATGTCGTTGACCTGGAAACAAAAGAGGACAGAAATTATACACCTTTCGAAGAAATCGCGGGAGCCGACGGAAAGCCGCGAGCCCATCCCGACGACAAAAAAATGAAACCGACGGCACGTATCCAGGATGTAAGCTACAAGTTTCCCAATGATATTCTCATCGGATTAAATAATCGAGATCCCCGCTTCCACGATGTGTATCGACTCAATCTTCTGTCCGGGGACATGGAATTGGTCGAGCAGAATGATGCGTTTGCCGGTTACCTCTCCGACCGCGCTTTTGTTCTACGTTACGCATGGCGCGCGGCCCAAGACGGGGGTACTGAGTTTTTCGCAAAGGAAAAAGAGGGAGAGTGGCGTTTGGTCGATACCGTGTCCATGGAGGATTCGATGACTACCCGTCCCGTTACCTTTGATGCAAGCGGAAAAATCCTCTACATGATCGACGGCAGAGGCAGAGATACCGCGGCCTTGGTTTCCGTTCAAACCGATACCGGAAAAAAGGAAGAACTTTTTGTCGACGAGAGGGCCGATGTGAGTAATCTCATGGTCCATCCAACCGAAAGGGCGGTCCAGGCAGTGGCCTGCGACTATCTTCGAAACGAATGGACGATACTCGATGAAACGATTCATTCGGATATGGATTTCCTGTGTAAACAGGCCGAAGGAGATATGCATGTGGTAAGCCGATCACTCGATGACACCGTTTGGACTGCTGCATACGTCGAAGACGACGGACCTGTTCGTTATTATTTGTATGAGAGAAGCAAGAAGAAAGTCCGTTATCTTTTTTCAAACCGTCATGAATTGGAAAATCTCAAACTCTCTAAAATGAATCCGGTAATAATCAAATCCCGTGACAACAAGGACCTGATCAGTTATGTGACGTTGCCCTCTTGGACTGTCGGAGACGGTGTATCGGATTCGACCTCCCTCAGACTACCTCGACCCAACTCCCCTCTCCCCGCAGTGCTGCTCGTGCACGGAGGACCGTGGGGGCGCGATTCGTGGGGATACGACCCGCATCACCAGTGGCTGTCCAACCGAGGTTACGCGGTGTTGAGCGTCAATTTCCGCGGTTCCACCG
>CAZJBZ010000261.1:6527-6876 GCA_964543975.1 uncultured Spirochaetales bacterium | reverse complement strand
CGTGAAAATAATGAATATAACATTGAAATAAAAAGATAGAGGCTTGAAATGAGAAAAGAATTTCTTCCTTATGAAACAATGCGAAACAATTCAATAAAACTCGCGTATCGGATTTTTAAAGACGGTTTTGTTCCGGATGTGATTTATGTATCATTGAGGGGAGGGGCCTATCTCGGAAATATTGTCAGTGAGTATTTTAAAATTGTACGAAAGGACAATAGACCTGTTTTTTACGCGGCTGTCGTTGCCAGGTCGTATACGAGTGTCAGAGAGCAAGGTGCCGTGATGATCGATGGCTGGACGTATAATCCTGAATATTTACGTCATGGAGACAAAGTCTTGCTCGTTG
>CAZJBZ010000261.1:0-6517 GCA_964543975.1 uncultured Spirochaetales bacterium | reverse complement strand
CGATTAATCATTTGGTCGACTATATCATGGGTAAAGGTATACCGCGTCACGACATCAAAATCGCGGTACACGACTACAAGGAAATTGCCTATAGAAAAGAAAAGTTACCAATCCGTCCTGATTATTACTGCCGGAAACATTATATAAAAAAACCGGAAGATGAAATTTGGATACACTACACAAGCCATGAATTATACGGGCTGACAAAAGAAGAGCTGGAGAAACACTATTTCTCAACCGATGATGAATTGATGGAACCATTACAAATACTTCTCCAACAATGAGAGCGTAGCGTTGAAAAAAAAAGCTGTTTCGTTTTTATTGGTTCTCTTTTCCCTCATTCTTTTGAAACCGATCTCCGGAGAAACCGCACCTCCGTTTGAAACTTCACACAACTCCGGAAGATATTCGAAAGATCTCATTATCGTACTTACACCAAAAAACCCGGACGTTTCTCTATTCTATCGTTTTACAAATACGGATGAAAAAAAAGAAGGATACGGTATCGAATATACAGTACCGCTTCACCTCTCCGCGTTGCCTGGTGCAACGGAAGAGTATCATCTTAGCGTAACCGCTGTTAGCGATAAACAAAAACCTTTTACCCAAGAGTTTCATTACCTAATCGATAAATCCATTCCTTCGCCTCCGACGATATCTCTTCCGCCCGGAATGTACCAGACAGACTGCAACATCACTTTTTCCGCGCAAAGAAATGAGCAGATTATCTACAGCGTCAATACTCCGGTTCTGGAGAATGGTATTATTTGGGACGGCAAACAGATTACTCTTCACTCTGAAGGTACGGAACCGAAAGTCTATACCGTTTCCGCGTATTCTTCCGATGATTTCGGGATGAAAAGCAGAATATATAGCTGGACCTACATAATAAAAAAGCCGACAGATAGTCAACAAAGACCTAAAAGACCGGTTGTAGTCAGCCCGGTGCCGGGCACCTTTTCTAATCCGCAATTTCTTTATATCAAAGACAATAATTGCGAATGGATTCGATACACGGTAAATGCCGATGATCCGTCTACAAAAGGAGTTTCTTATCGATATCCTCATACGTTGGATTTTACAGGCACGGTAAAGCTGAAAATTGCCGCAAAAATGAAGGGATCGGAAAAAATTTTTCAAAGTGAAATTGAGTATACAGTTGTCGAGGAACCTGCACTATTTCCCATTTCAGCCGTTTCGCTGAAAAATGGTGTTTACGACAAATCTGTTGATCTGGCTATAAACGAGCACCTAATAGCAAATGATCCTCTCTATTTTACACTACAAGACAGACCAGTTAAAAAATATGATACTCTCTACACAAATCCGCTTACCCTACTGCCGCTGAAAGATGGGGTGAAGTATTATACACTTAGGCTTTCCACGGAGAAGATGATTGAGAACGATAATTCTGAGTATCGTTTTTTTCTGTTGTTCGACGATAGGAAACCGTTACCTCCCGTAATTTACCTTCACGATTCGCTGCCGCTGAAAGAGAACACAATGGTAACTATCGTAAGTTCAGATACAAATACTCTGTATTATACAACCGATGGGACCAGTCCCGATCGAGCCTCCAAACGCTACTCAGGGCCCTTCATGCTGGAATTACCACAAAACGCGGAAGCGGGATCTTTAACTATACGAAGTAGAGCGTATTCACCGGGAGGGGCCATCAGCCAACAGGTGACAAAACTTGTAACTTTCGACAAAAGTCCTCCGGACAAACCAAGGGTTTTAACACCGCTCCACATAAATTCCAATAAAGATGTAACAATTGAATTATCAACTGATGAACATACCTCTCTACTCTATGAAATTTCCTCGAAAAAAAAAGATGTATCAGAACCGTCTTCCGCGTCTCCTCGATGTGATAAAAACGTAACATTGATGGTTCCTTACGGTATGGAAAAGATATTTGTCCTCCGTTTTGCCGCAATTGATAACGCGGGAAACATATCAGAATCAACTGATAAGGTAACCCTCCATATCGACCGTCTGCCACCGTCAAAACCGAAGATTGTCTTTGATAAAGGTATGGTAACAATCGAAGGAGAGGGGGCCGTCTATTATGAACTATCCGAAACCGGTTCTCTTCCGGATATTCCTACATCTTCATCGCAACGGTATCTTAAACCTCTCGCCCTTCCGGGGAAAGAGGACCAATTAGTTACCTATTTCCTATCCGCAATAGCAGCAGACGAGTATAACAATACGAGTGCTATTAAGGGGCCTTCGGCTTTCAACGTTGATAACCGCACTCCGACCTTACCTGCTCTTCGAGGAATAGAGGACGGCCAACGCTTTAACTCGGATACAGTCTCTTTAAAAGTTGAGAATACAACTCCTGATCTGCAGATTTTCTATACGATAACTACGGATGGAACAAGACCGAATGATCCGGACTTTACATCTCAACAAGCGGACAAGAAGATCATTTTTAACGGCATTGAAAACCAAGAAATCCATTATAGAATGAAATTGTTGCCCGCTTTTGTTGAAAGAAACCGGACCGGAAAAATAGGTGAATTGTCATTTTTTATAGATCAAAAACATCCAATTATTCCCACAATAGAGGGGTTTGAAACCGGTAAAACATATAATCATAATATTACCGTTACTCTATCCGATTCTCATGAAAATGAAACCATATATTACTCAATTGCTGATAATTCTGAACAATTGACTTCGCCCTTTTCCCCAACAGGAAGGGTGTTCACTGGAGCGTTGAATCTGGATGTTGATAAAAATCAAGAGAAATCTTTTTTCCTTAGATTCGGCAGTGAAGATTTAGCAGGTAATCGTATACTTTCAGAATCAGTCTATCAGCTAACCATAGATAAAAAACCTCCTACGGATGCGGAGATTATGGGAATTCCGCATAACGGCATTACCAATCAACCTGTTACTATATCGCTTGAATCGGAAAATAATATCATTCATTATAGTATCTTAGAAAAACAAATTGTACCTGCAGAAGAGGAAAACAGTGTCAGCGTTTTTAATGGACCATTCACCGTATCCGGGGAAGCAGGGAAAGAAAAGACATACTATCTGCGTGTTTATACCGAAGATATGGCAGGGAATAAGAGCACACAACCAGTTGTAAAGCGCTTTACAATAGATCGACAAATTCCAACTTCTCCTCCGGAACCAATTTTTACCAAAATAAACGATAAAACAGAAACGGTTATCATCTCCTGGCCGACATTACCTGATGATGAGATATTCTATAGAATTAGGAAAGGATCGAAATTTTCGGCTTCACATTTTCAAAAATTCACCAAACCGATGGAAATAAAGATACCGTCCGATCAATTAGTCATTGATTACTACAGAGAAGATTGGGCGGGAAACAGAACCGGAATTTATTCAAAAACCGAAACTTTTCTAATATTAGATTCGGAGCCGACTATTTCCGGTATCAGAAATAACGGGCTCTATAAAGATTCGGTGAGGATATATAATACCACTGAAAAAGGAATTGTTCGTTTCGAAGCGCGACAATCCTTTAACGGTACAAAAGGAGAAGTTTTGGAGGTTAACCGTTTTTCTCCCATTTTACCCGATACCTATACATTTCCTGCAATTGCCGGAGAAGAAAACGTTTATACGCTGGTTGTAAAACACTATAGGGATGAATATGATTTTATCGGCAATTCGACAAAAACGTATATCTTTACTATTGATAAACAGATACCCCCACCACCTAAAATATCAGGTATCCAAGATGGTAATTTTTACAGAGATGATCAAACAATTACTCTGTCTACAGAAGAAGAAAAAACATTTTATTGTCTCGAGAAAAAAACAGAATCAGGATCTTTATCTTCCAACACACCATTTTTAAGGTACACACAACCAATTAAAATACAAACCGAACCGGGTACCCATACATCATGGTCTTTTAAGGCATATACGGTTGACAAGGCCGGAAATAAAAGTCGGATTAGTGAGCCAATTTCCTTTTATATCGATAAAGAAATTATTTATGTAAGCCGAGAAATTGGAAACGATTACTACGAAGGAACGAGAACCCATCCTTATCAAACCCTCTATAGAGCTTTAGAAGAAGCGGAAGAGAGTGGAAGAACTACTATTATGCTCGATTCTCAACGATACACGTTAGATGCTCCTTTGAGTGTTACTACAACACTAACACTTAAAGGAGGATATGAACCGAAAAGCTGGAAGCTCGCTTACAAGAAAAAATCGGTAATAGAACCCGGTCTTTATTTTCCAAAAAACAATCCACTTATCATCTGCGACGGCGGCACACTACGGATGGAAAATGTAGCACTCGAAGATCCTGGTCAAGATACCGCGGTTTTATTAAGTGTGAAAGAAGGCGAACTTTTTCTCGACTCGTTTACTATAAAACCGGCCGGTACTTATAAAAGTATTCCCTTTAAGCAAAAGGGAGGTTCAGTAACAATATCAAATTCCATGTTTGCTATGGCAAACGGTAATTATCCCTGTTTCCTTGAATCGAGTGGGGGTACAATCAGTATACAAAATTCAGAATTTTCTTTTGGTTCCAAGAGGAAAAACTTCTCTCTTATTACAATAAAGGATGGTCTGGGAAGTATTACAAACAGTATATTACGCGGAGAAAAAGCTGATACTATTATCAATTGTGAAGTTATTAATTCAGATGTTATTTTTGAAAAAACCACTATAGAAATCGGCAGAGGTGAGACACGAGCCATTGGAATACATTCTCTTGGTGGACGTTTAGATATTACCGAAAGTACTATTACCGGTAATATGGCAAGTAGAATAGTTTTTGGGATTCAAACTGAAAAAAGTGAAGTAAAAATTTTTGATTCAAAAATTGATGTGGACGCTGATAGAGGTACAACCGCTCTCCAAACAACAGATTCTATCATCGATATGCAAAAAAGCACTATCATGTCACGGGGAACGGCTGAGTATATTTATCTCCTTCGGTGCATCGATACCGAAGGAGATTTCTTTAATAATCACTTTATCATAGGTGAAACGTGGGATGTTTTAGGTTTTGAATTTGATTCCGGGAAGATTAACTTTTTCAATAACACCTGTATTTTCCCGCAAAAAAACAATCTTTTATACGGTATCCGTTATTCAAATTGTTCCAATTCACATTTGATCAATAATATTCTTATTACTCGTGGTTCCGACGCTGGATCTGCAATTATTAGCGAAGAATGCGAAAATCAAATGATCGCTGCTAACAATATCTACGGATGGTCTAATACTTTAATAAAGGACGGAAAGATCATAAAAGATGCTGAGGAGCTTAACATGCATGATGCGCAACCTTTTGGTGGTATCTACAGAAAAAATATTTCCGAAGAGTATAATAAGACATTTATACAAGACACGAATCAAAATTTTCATTTACGAGAGACTTCTCGGTGCGTCGATGGCGGTATAAACGTCGTCCCCTTTGGCGGGCCTTCCTCCGATAGGGAAGGGGATCCTCGTCCCAATCCGAACCACGGCATTCGCCCTGCTTTTGACATTGGTAGTAACGAATACTAATTCTATTCTCTGTTCCATACTCTTCCTGCAGTTCCTCCCTCGTTTCTCCAAAGACCTTGGATTAAGGTACAGGCAAATAGATGAGGCTCAGACTCAACATCACTATCAAGATAGAAAGAAAGGACGACGCTTTCAGAAAGAACGGTATTGAGATAATTTTCACTAGTTGAATAGCTATCCAGCCCCGGTAAGCTGAAACTGAGAGCATTGAGGTCATCAATTGTTGGCGGTATGGTATTAAAAACAGCTTCATAGTAGCCACTGCTTGATCCTATGACGAGTAAAGTCCTATTCGGACTATCCTCGTCGCCAACAGGGAGTTCACTCATATCGTAAAATAGAGAAGAATCCGTCAATTCATTACTAGCATCGCTCCAGGCAGTTCCGTTAAATCCGTAAACAAAGCCATCTTCGGTACTGACAAAGAGAGTTTTTAATGTTGGAGCGGAATAGATTCGACTAAACTCTTTTAACGGATAGAGAGCGTCTTCGCTATTTGTAATAGAAGGACCATCGGTTACAACCGAAAAAGTTTTGCCGTCGTCATTCGAAAGATAGAGATTACTCGAACAAATAATCCATAAATTGTCGTTAAAATATGTCCCATCAGGAATTTTACGAATGAAAAGGTTGGACGAGGAATCGGAGACAATTGATTGTTGGAATGGCTCAGTGGAAGAGGATTTATTATAGAGTGCGTATCTGTAATCACCTTCTTGCACGGTAGCTAAAAGCGTCTTCGTTCCATCACTCTTTTCGGCCGCAATAATGGTAACTATCGTCTTGCCCTGTAGTTCAGGTACAGGTCGAAAGGTGTTATCACCAGCGAGATAATAAAGTCCGGATTCAGTGCCGTCTTTATTATAAAATACGGCAAAGAGTGTCGATTGGAATGAAACCAGATCAATACAGAGAACATCTTCAGCCGGAGGTGTTAACGATTCCCATGAAGTAGAGAGGGTACGTGAATATACTTTTCCCGCTCCAATAT
>CAZJBZ010000260.1:0-6901 GCA_964543975.1 uncultured Spirochaetales bacterium | reverse complement strand
AGTTTCTGCAGCGGGAAGAAAAAAGCGCCGTAATCCTTGCCGTCACCTCGAGTTTTCGGTTTTCGCTAAAAGGCACATTACTGAAAATCCCGCTCCTGACTACCTGTTCGGGGAGAAATTGGAGGTTCTGTTTGACCGTTTGAAATACTTTTTCCGCGAATTGTGCCTGTACAATAGACATACCGCTATTCTGTTGGTTTCCTTCGGAACTACCCATCACATGGACCAAGGGGCGAAAAAGAATGGAACTGTTTATCAAATGCAGCATCTCTTCCCTCGGCAGATTTAATCGCTGCACTTTCGTCAATTCAAAATGAACGTATTCTTTCCGTGAAAAAACTTCGGCGACATAGCGTTCGGAAAAATTGTACTCCAACGCTGAATAGGCTCCGGTAAAACCGCGTCGTGCTTCAGCTTTCTGGAGTAGATTGCTCATAAAATCGAACATCTGCTGTTTGATCTTCGGAAACGGTAAATGCTGTTGTCGGAAAAAAGGTATATACGAAAGATCGATCTTATCGTTGATGATAGACTGCAGATTTGGAAGCAGGACTTTATTTATCTCCTGATAAAGGACCTGTGTCAGAAGTTTCCAAACCTGCTCCCAGTTCCAACTCGGAAAAAAACTATTTGAAGTAAGTGTGGGATAGAGCTGGGAAGAGTTCTTCGCTAAAAACTGGAGAATTTGCTCCTCTTTCTGAAGAGGGGTTAAACCGGCGAGGCCGGGATTGTGGAGTAATCGTGCGACAAATGCGGCTGCTTTCTGTTGTTCTACACTCATTTTTTCTATTTTTCGGCAAAAACATGCATAGACATAAGATAATTGCAATTAGAATACTGTACATGACTCCTAATTTCTAAAATAATATAGCACAGTGAACGAAAAGAGAACAGTCTTCCTTCTCATTATAACAATTTTTATCACATCGACGGAACCTTTCGCTCAACAGGCGGGAAAGAGCGGTAACAATGAACCGGTTGGTGCTGAAAAAGCTGCTGCTGAAGCGCTGCTGGAAACAAAGATAGGTGGCGCGGATGTGGACCTCCTGCTTACAGGCACCTGGGACATCTCTCTTACCGGCTCGTACGGATTCGGTTATAACCGGGAAGAAGAGGCCCTTGCTTCAATGATTTTCCCCGAGTTCACCCAGGGAATCAGGTTTCAACAGACCCCGGATATTACCATTGCGCTTTGGCTTTTAAACAGGTTTTTTTTTGAAGCAAGTTTTGCCGAAGATGCCGATTCGAATACGTTTCTCGTAGGATATGTGGGAATGCAGGATGAGTTTTTACAGTCCGTGCTCATTGGAAATACGGAAATTGAGATGGATTCATACGGCCTCTTTGAAACTTCACGGATGCCCCCCCACTCTCTGGGTGCAGTTGCACGCTTCGAATCCGATGTTTCAAAACATGAAACCATGGTCCGATTCGATCCCTCCGAAAAACAAGAGAAGAGCTACGTGGGTGAATATGAATTACAGGAGCAAGTTGTAGGCCTGGGTGACTACATCACAAACCGGTTTTTCCTCCTTCCGGACGCGGAGGTAGATGGACTTAAAGTGTATATCGAAGACAAAGAGGGGGCTTTTTCCGATCAAACAGGTACCCGGTACTATCGGGAAATGACACCGGACGACGGTGTAGCTTCAAGTAACAAAGGTCTTCTTACCTTTTCCGATGCCGTAACAGGGAGGATCGCTGTCTTTTACACAAAGAACGGAAAAGAGGTGGGTACTCCCGAATTAGGAGAAGACTTCTTATGCGGAATTACCGGAGGAGAATTGGATCCGCGGCAGGAACCTCTCGATTTCTCGTGGGAGGTGACCGATTATCTTGATCAAGATATGCAAAAGAGACAAATACTCATCGACGGGAAGACCAGCCTGCTCCTCAATGAACCGGGGATTTTTTCACCGTTTCAATTGGCAAACAGTTATCCAATCACTATAGATATTCCCGACGAAACCTGGAGGTTGGCCGCAAAACTGGCATCAAAGGGGGACCGTACCGGGGACAAAGAAGATGTTACCATAGAGATAGTCGAGGAAGAGGCCCGTATTCGCATATTAAATGTTGATACAGACATACGAAACCCTGTAAACCGATATCCATTCGCCTCGGTTTTCCCCTTTCTCTATGGTCCCGACAGGGAGCTTCGATCGGGGTACGTTGACAAGGAGCTCCACATTCAGGCGTTGAAGGAGAGTGAGGGTTATTTTTTAGAAACTGATGTTATTCAAGGATCGCTATCGATCACCATAAACGGCAGAAAGGAAGACGCTTATCAGTATGACCCCGATACGGGCGAAATCATCTTTTATACCTACATCCATCCGGAAGATGAAATAGTCATCCGTTATCGGACGGCCTCTCAGAGTCGGGGGGGCAACATCACCGCGGTAATCGGCAATCATTTTACTCTGTCTCCCACTATATCGCTTGAAGCGGGGGCAGGACTCAATTGGAACATTATCTCAAATTCTTACTCGGATGAAGCTGATGAGAATCCCGGCTCAATACTGTCCACATTCGGGGCCGCGTATTCCAGCGATCGATTGAATGCCCGAATCGATACCGGTCTTAGTTTTACGACCCCGAATACCACCGGCACCTATCGCATTCTTGGAATGGAAAAAGATGGACTTACTCTTTCGATGAGTGGAAGGAAAATGTACCCTTCGAGTATACCGGAGGAAACGATTGATCCTGCTTCCCTCTATACGGTTTCTCGACAAAACCGAGGGATTTTACTCTATAAAGATTATAATTCATATTCGATCCTTGGCACCTCTCAACTGATGCCTTATACCTGGTCACCTCCGGCAGCTCAGCAGTATCCCTATTCTACCGGGTCAAAACCAGGACCTTACCCCGCCCTCTCCGACTCTACAGAGATAACCGATAAAATCATGGTCATGGAATATCAGCTATCGGCGGCAAAAACGTGGGTAGGCGCCCAAATACCTTTCGATGCCGAAATTGACGCGGCAGACCTCTCCGGCATTACCGCGTTACGGTTTTTCATCAAAGCACCTGAAACCGATACGGCCCCCAAGCTTTTTCTCCATATCGGCAAGCTGTCGGAAGATTTGGACGGTGACGGCATCCTTGATGAAGAGAGTTCGGAGTACGATACAGGATTCCCCTTCAACGATCCTTCACAGGGAGCAGTTTTACGGATAGGGGGTGGAGCTGATAATACCGGAAATATGATTATCGACTCGGAAGATTTTGATAATGACGGCCTCTTGGATGAAGAGAACGACGAACTTATTATTAAAAAAGAGATTGCGTTTCCGGGACAGACATGGGAACAGGTGCAGCTGGTTTTTACCGAACGGGAAAGAAACCTTCTGCAAACGGCAAACGGAGTGCGAATAATCCTCTATTCGGATAATCAGCAAGCGGTAACAGGGAAACTAATGGTAAGCGGGATTAATCTGACGGGTACAAGCTTCAAAACGGAAGCCGTCCCTTCGGGTACAATAACGGCACGAGAAACGGCTGAAAACGGGGCCCTCTATCCTCCGGCAATCGAATTGAGTGCCGCCTACCCGGAAGTCGCAACTGTTTTACATCCTGAAGGTGAGGCACAGAAGGTCTTAGAGATCGACTGGGATGAGATTCCCGAAGGGGGAAAATGGAAATGCACAGGCTATACGAATACCGTTCCCATTTCTGATTATCAAAATATCACGTTCTACCTCCGGTACGGTGGAAATACCGATACGGAAAGTGCCGTCTTTCAAATTGCATTTACCGGAAACGACGCAAAAGGGATATACTGTTCTCTTCCCGTCTCGGGTGAAGAGGAATGGCGGAAAATATCGATAGACCTTGAAAAGAGGAGCGTTTCGGCGGACGGGACCCCCATTGAGGGCGCAACTGTGGTTGTGGAGGAGACTGAAGGAACTCTCTCGGAGTTTCATCTGACCATGGAAAATTCAAAAACCGGTACCCTCTATATCGATGAGGTGACATTGGACCGCCCTTTTGTTCACGCGAGCGGCGCGGTTGAAGGGAGTCTGGAATATATGCTCCCCGGTGAAATTCTGTCGTTCAATTCATTTCCTGTCCTAAGCGATCTCTTTTTTAGGCAATCGGCCGGTATAATCGGTAAACATTTTACATCAGGGTTTAGTGAATCGTCTCCCGCCTCGGTTATCAATTCCAAAACGGAACTCGAAGTGACCCTCGCGTTTCTTCAACTCAATACCGATATCGGTATCGTCTATGGATATGACGATGATAACCTGACCCTTTCGGGAGGACATCGAATTCTGCTCCCCTCCTTTTCATTTCCGATTACCGTGGCAGACGCGTATAGTGAAAGAAACGACGGGGTATCGAGAACATTTTCTAGAGAAAACGCATTCAATGTCTCCATTCCGCGGCTGGCGTCACTGAAAGGAACGGTAAAAGCGTCACTCTATCCTCCGGTCCTGCACCAGCAATGGCTCGGAGTCATCAACTCATCATGGACAATACCGTGGACATTGATTCTGAACACCAGTTTCTCTGAAGCCTCTACCGACTTTACGTTCCCGGAAATTTCCTATTTTGAGAACTGGATCCGTCAATATAGTCTAATCGTTCCTGTTTTATCCGATCCTTCACCTGATCGCAGCGCCGGTTTTGAAATAGATACGAAACTCTCACTCGTTCCGGTCGGTTTTACCTGTAACGCTGCGATCGATTATTCGGTAAGCGGAACAAAGAACAGAACGCAAGAGAATAGTGGAGAAATCCTTTTCTCGATACCGCTCACATTCCATTCTCAGTCCCCTTTTCAGTGGAGCATTACTCCGGAATATTCCCGCATGTTTATCAACAGTATTACAGCAGAGACGGGAAAGAGTTATGGCTACGATCTGGCGTTATTCGGCCGGACATTCTCTTCACAGTCGTATATCTATACTTTTTTCCCGGGTCAGGATATTTTCTCGAAAAAAACGAGAGAGCTTTTTTTAAAAACCGCAGCCGATGTGCCGAGGGCTTTTTTCAGCCCGTCGATTTCGGTTACCATAAGGAGACAATCAGGTTCTTACCTGCGTGATCTGTTTATTCCCTCCCAAGCAAACATTACCCTTACCAGATTCTTAGAAAAGGAGGAAAATTTTATCGAAGACACGGCGGACCTCACCTTTTCATTTCGAAACTCAGCCGTTAACCTTTTTGGTGCATTCGGGGTCTATCCTCTTTTCATATTTTACCAAAGTGAAGAAATCGGCTTGTCCATCGAGCTGACGCTCAGTTTCGAAGATAATTTCGTCTTCACCGGATCGGAGTTGATCCTTCAAAACTATTTTACTTTTGAAGGGAAAGGGAAAAATAAATTGGTAATAGACAACAGATTCGGGTATACATGGGCTGAAAAAAATCGAATTTCGGAAGACATCTCAATCGCTTACACATGGCAGGCATTTCCCGGTTGGACTATGACACTACCGTTTTTGCAGGAGCGGCAGAAGAACCCTCCCTATTTTCTCCACACGGAATCAATCGAATTCGGGATTGACTCCGAAGAGGGGGTAAACCCAATGCCCGCATATTTATCGATAATAAAACATGAGAGCGGTCTTTACTTTCCGGAAATAGGTAATATATCGGCTTTCATCTCCTTAGGAATAACCGGAGACTCTAACGAACCGGTTATTTTCGGCATCCGAGGAGGAATCGAAGGAAAAATCAGTTTCTAGAATCAGCAGTACGTTATATGTGTTTATATAATTAAAAGATATACAAGGAGAATTACCGCATGAAACATCTACCGTCACTCTTCCTTCTTACTTTGTTCTTCTTCTGTCCAAGCGGGACCCTTTTCTCCCAAGAAAAAGAGAATTTCGTTTTTCATCTTGATTTTGAAATAGGCACACAAACATTCAACGAGCCGGATTCACCGACGACCTATCAACATATCGGTCTTACTCCAATTCTCTCGATTGCCCAATTCCGGGCCGCACTTGATTTGACGCTTCATTTTAATATTGCAGGGGGAGAAAATAATGATCAATTCATCATCAGAGAACAGGACTGGGTGCCGGACGGCCCTTCCGACATTCTTCCCGTCTACCTTCCAAAAATCCGTTATATACAGTGGGCCGAAGACGGAGACCCTCTTTATGCGGGATACGGCCGATTTTCCGAGGTAACATTCGGCAACGGGTTTATTTTCTCAGACTATACAAACACTCGCTTACTGCCGGAACAGCCGATTGCGGGACTTCTGTTCGACTTAGACGGTGCGCTCTTTTCCTTTCCCTACTTAGGAATAGAAACCGTAATCGCCAATCTTGCCGTTTTCGACGTAATGGGGGGACGATTATACGGTCTTCCATTTAACTGGACTGATGTTCCGATAATCGGTGGTATAGAAATCGGGATAACCGCAGCCGGCGATAGAAAACCGTTTTACCATACAGAGAGCACGGATAATGATAACGACGGTCCGACGGGCACGGAGAACATCTTTATTATCGGCGGCGATCTGTCGGTCCCGATAGTACAGTTCCCGGTCTTTTCTCTTTCACTACTCGGTGACATCGGCTTTGAGAATGGTTCCGCGGGCGGAGCGGTCGGCATTCAAGGAACACTAATCGAAACCATTCCTTTCAGAGGAGAAATTCGATTTCTTGGGGACAATTTTATTCCTGTCTATTTCGATTCAACATACGATCTGTATCGTCCCCTTCGTTATTCACTTATTTCCAAACAGGACCCCGGTCCCGATCAGGTTGGTTGGCTTGTGGGGACCGGACTGACTTTGTTCGATGACAATCTCGGTTTTAACATTACAATCGACGGCCCTTTTCAACCTCCGGAACCGGAGAACAGCGATAATTACACTAACTATCCCCATTTAAGAGGGGAATTTTACATAAGAGAACCTCTGGTCCCG
>CAZJBZ010000259.1:0-6912 GCA_964543975.1 uncultured Spirochaetales bacterium | reverse complement strand
AAGGGTATAGCCCAGGGCTGCATAATCAAGCTCATCCACAGCTCCCGCATTGATATGCTCACGAGTTTCCACCGCTCTTTGGTTTCGTTTGTTTCGAGAAAAGTGTCGCAGCGTCTCTCTGTGTCAAGATAGTTCACAAAATCGATCTGCATACGGTTATCCACCACCAGGCGGGTGAAGTTTTTGATTTCCACCCGGCGCTACACCTCCATCACGCTTTCCAGAGCCGAGATGATGTTTTTAACCGCAAAAGCGAACCGGGCAGAATCGTTGCTGAAGAAATCGAGGTCATCGGAGTAGCGCTTTTCGTGTTGTTTTAAAATTCTTACTCATTTTTTATTTTTCAGAGTCTAATTGTGTATGTAATTCGTTGAAAACAGTATCTGATTCTTTAAAATTTCCGGATCTGACGTCTTTTTCAGATAATTGTATCATTTTTAATAAATTGAATGCGTTTTGCATCGTTTGATATGATTCAACATCAATAAGAACAGCCTTTGCTTCACCATGCTGCGTAATAATAATGGAATTCTTCTTATCGTTTACGTATTTCATCATGTCGGCTGCGTTTGTCTTGATGTATGAGATAGGTTTGATATCGTCTTTTAAATTTAATGACATAGAGCCTCCAGTACTTAAATGATACAATAGAAAGACTATTAAGGCAATAGATAGCAAATAGTACGCCTAACGACCGCTTAACCTGTTTTCCGTACATGGCGGAAATCCTGCCTGCGAAGCAGAATAAGCAGGATTTCCGCCATAGGAAAATCTGGTTCATGCGATTGTTATACGGCCCGCTGTTTTACCAATATTTTCCGCGCCCCCGCCGAAGCACAGGACGCGCGGAGGCGGTTCTTCATTCTTTTCCAGCCAAAACATTTTCATATATTTCTTTGGCAAGAATTGGAAAGACTGTCTTCTGGAATTCATAATCATCCATATATCTTGTAACTATTTTGTCATTCTCAGACATACGCTGCATCATGAGAGATTCAAGGATCCTCTTGATTCCCAGTTCAAACTTATCGAGATTATTTGCTTTCGCGGTCTGAATGATGCGTTCATCTTTTGCGGCTTTTCTTTTATTTGTTCAAAGAAAAGTCTGTCTTCTTCGGAAAAATCTGTTCCAAATTGCTTATTGAGAGCATCAATTATTTCAGACAGCGGCTTCTGCTCATCCTCGGCTTTCCCTTCTTCATCCAGGAGCTTAAACCGGTCGACAGCGGGCTGGATCATTTTTTCCATTCGGGCATGATCGGACGGATTCTGCTTGTATTGCGGCAAATAAAATATATGGCAGAACCCGACAACTTCGGACCATAGATATACGTGTAAGGCATTTAACTCATGTTTCAGTTTTTCAAGATGAGCGGGATCAGAGGGTTCTTGTAAAGTTGTGGCATTATAATACGGCTTAAAGGCCATATAAATATCCTCTGCCTGATTCACAAAGTCGAGAACAAAGGGGGCTTCTTTTCCAGGACTGGTCCTGTTTAACCTTGAAAGAGTCTGAACAGCCTGTACGCCGTCCAGGCACATTCCGATACCAGCGAATGGGCGGGTTTATAGTAGGCCAGCTTGAAAACTTTTCCATAAAACTTAAAACCATGGCGGATTATGTAAAGGGTCCCTTTGGAGATTCGTTCTTTGACCAATGTGTCGCTTAATTTGGCTTCCAGTTCCAGGCCGTGAAGCTTCGCCATTTGCTGCCATAGTTCGGGCTGAGAGTCCTTAATAAATGAAATGACATATTCAAGAAACAGGGCTTTCTGCTTGTCCCACAACTGATTGCTGCCTGTCAGCCAACCACGGGCAGTTAATGTTTCCTGAATATAGGCTTCAAAGGCTTTTTCTGTTGTTGCTTTCATATATTAACTCCGATTCAAAACTGTTATGACGATTTTTACCATGGTGTCTTTTTCTTCAGGTTTGGAAACGGCAATGAGCAGGGTTAAGGCAGCCAGGCCTTCATTGCTAATGCGGCGTGTCCCGTCCGCCCTGAAAAGAAGTTTGTTTTTGTCCAAAAAGTAGAGAAAAAGAGCCGCCGCTATGCGCTTGTTACCGTCGACAAAGGAATGGTTCTTTACCACAAGGTACAGCAGCATGGCAGCCTTATCTTCCAGGGCTGGATACAATTCCTTTCTCCCGAAGGACTGATAAATCTGCCGGACGGAACTTTCAAAACTGGAATCTTTCGGCTTTCCGAATACATCAGAATCAAAATCCCGGCGCATCTCCCGGACTATTCCAAGGAATTCCTCCGGTCCGATCAGAATAGCGGCCCTTTCCGTTTTACCCTTCAGTTCCAGTGTTTCGTGGTCGTAATCGTCAAGGATATCCAGGCCTTTTGAGAATTCCGCTAAAAGATTGACAACAGCACGGGCGGCGGTCAGGTCGGGGATATGTTCCTGTAAACTGCGTTCAACAAGTCTGATCGATTGTTTCAGTCGGGTGATTTGATCTTGCTGTTGGCCAAGCCGCTTTTCATTGATAGTGTAACCCTGTACCAGGTGTTCTTTGAGTATCCGGTTTGCCCAGATGCGGAACTGGGTACCCCGTTTGGAGTTGACCCGGTAACCGACGGAAAGAATTGCATCCAGGTTGTAGTGCTTGATATTTCTTCTTACTTTTCTGTTGCCTTCAGTTTGAACTACCGAGAAATACTCGGTAGTTGCCGGTTCTGCCAGCTCTTCTTCCGCATAAATGTTCTTCAGATGTAATCCGATGGTATCACTGTCCTTTTCAAACAACTCTCCCATCATTTTTTGCGAAAGCCACAGGGTATCAGCCTCAAGCCGCACCTCGGTTTGAACGCTGCCGTCTGCATCTGTATAAATAACGATCTCACCCCTGTTTTCATTCATACCGCCTCCCTCACATCAATCTTCCCGGTCACCGCTGAAGAAATCAGGGAGGTCCGGTATTCTTTCAGTCTTTCTATGGCCGTTTCCACCCTGGCAACCAGGTCGTCGATCTTTGCAGTCTCCCGGTCAAGAAAAGCGGCAATGGCCTGCTGTTCGGGGAGAGGGGGGAGAAATAAAACTAAATTTTGAATAACATTCATTCCAATATTTTGCTGGGTTCCATAACTCCAAAATAGTTCTACGGAAGTCTGGAACTCTCTTGAATTCATTGCTGATAAAACAAATCTCGGATTAGATTTTTTATGATGACAACGGATTACTGCTAATGGGGACCAGATATTGAACTCTTCATCAGTTTCAACGATGGCAAGATTACCCGTTGTTGCCCCTGATTTAATCATGTATATATCATTTCTTTTCGGATGGTATTTTAAACTAAATCTTCGATGATCATCTTCAGATATAAAACCACGCTTCTTGTTGAAGTCAATTTTATTGTTTCTTACAGATTCAGCTGATACAAAAGGTATGCCTTCATCAAGTATTTCTGGAGTTTCATGAGGACCATCAGTTACTGGTGTTGAAACTATTCGTTTGATTGGTAAAACCTCCCAATGCTCCGGCACGTCTCCCAGCCACGGGACACCGGAGGCTTTGTATTTAAGGTACTTTTTCCTGCTCATTTTTCACCACCCTTGTTCTCAAGCTGCTTCTCCAGCTCTTCCAGCTGAGCAAGATCTTCGTTATCTGCCTGGATGGCTTCCTGTTCACGGCGTGCGGTATCAAAGCTTTCATAGCGATCGTGGGCTATTGACTTCATGGCCTCGTGGCTGATGCTGCCTGGCCCTTGTAATACCTGTTTGTCGTTGAACTGCAACAGCCGGTCAACATTAACCCGCCAAAAATCCAGGGTCAGTTGTTTGCGTTCCTTGACCCGGAGCTCAGCCTGTTCCAGAAAGATCACTACCAGCCGGTTCAGGGAATCGATCTCATCTGCATCCAGGTAATTCTTGGCCACTATTACATCCTGCTTGCGCGCCTGGCTGCCGCTCCAACTGGTGAGGGCCATATTCGGTTCCTCCGGGTTAGCCCGGCTGACGATTAACTCCGCAGCAGTTTTCCCGGTAACGGCATAGAGCAGCTTGTTCTGCACTTCCGCAAAAAAGAGCTGGGCGGATTTTTCATCATCTTTGTAATCGGTACTTAATGCAAAAAGATCCCGTACCTTTTGATAAAATCGTTTTTCCGATGCGCGGATTTTTCGTATGCGCGCCAGAAGTTCGTCAAAGTAATCGAGTTTTCCCGGATCCTTGAGCCGCTCATCGTCCATGACAAAACCCTTGACCAGGAATTCCCTCAGCTGTGTGTTGGCCCATTTTCGGAATTGCGTTCCCCGGGGAGACTTGACCCGGAAGCCTACCGCAAGCACAGCTTCCAGGTTGTAGTAGGCCACCTCATAGCGTTTGCCGTCTGCGGCAGTTGTCCGGAAATTCCGGACAACTGAATCCTCATCCAGTTCCCCTTCAGAAAAGAGATTTTGCAGATGCTCGCTGATGGTCTGTTTGGAGCGGTCAAACAGTTCTGCCATCAAGGCCTGGGAAAGCCAGATTGTCTCCCCGGCCAATTTGCACTCTATCTTGTTTTTTCCATCGGCAGTCTCATAGATAATCAGATCGCCGGTATTTTTTATCTTTTTACTCATGGAGAAACCCCAATACTTCCGGCTATCTCCGCCAGCATGGAGACGATGTCCCTTTCAAGTTCCTTGATGTCGGTTTCTATCTCTTCCAGCTCCCGGGGCGGCTCATAACGGTAAAAGTGCCGGTTCAGAGATATTTCGTAGCCCACCTTTGTCTTTTTATGGTCAATCCAGGCGTCAAGAACATGGGGCAGGACTTCCCGCTTGAAGTACTCCTCCACGTTTTCCTTGAGGGGCACATTCTCGGTGTCTCGGAGGTCCGAATCAGGCTCCGGCCTGTCCTTGGCATCCCGGCACACTTCAGCAGTTTCATCCCTTTCGCTTAGGGCTTCCAGGATGACCTTCAGTTCAGGCGCGGACAAACGTACTCCGGCGGCATGATCCATCTTTTTCAATTCCTTGAGGAAAGCAACTCTGTCCTTGAATAACTGCTCCGAGGTGGCTTTCCCTAAATCAGTAAGCAGAGTTTTTACTACCTGCTGCCGTTTCTGCCCGGCCTCTATTTCCTCCTGGCGGACGGTTTCATTTTTCTTTTTACTCTCGGCAATACTGATGAACCCCTTAAGATCATCCAGCCTGTTGATCCTGTCTTCACTGGCCTGAAAATTGAGCCGCAGGGGCCGTTCAACGGTTATTTTATTGAATCCAAAATCGATGTTGTCAAAGATTTTGGATACCTCAAGTTCTTTTTCCTGACCGTCAATGCTGAACTTCCGCGTCTCATTATGCTTGAAGTTTCCGTATATCTCCGTGATGACAGAAATCTGATCTGGTCGGTTATCTTCACCGTCGCCAATCTGGTGTCTTTTGTTACCCAAACTTTTGCGCATTTTTACAAAGTAGTTTCTGGCATTAATGAGCTGAATCCTGCCTTTGCGCCGCTTTTCCTTTCGGTTGCTGATGATCCAGATGTAGGTGGAAATCCCGGTGTTATAAAAAAGCTGATCCGGCAGGGCAACGATGGCCTCCAGCCAATCATTTTCAATAATCCACTGGCGGATATTGGATTCACCGCTTCCCGCGTCACCCGTAAACAGGGGGGAACCGTCATTTATGCGCGGCGTTCCGGCACCAAAGCGGCCTTCATACCCAAGGGTATCTCTCTCATCTTCTATGGTTTTCTGCTGCTGCTTCCATTCCACCCCGAAAGGCGGATTGGCCAGCATATAGTCGAACTTCTGCTTTTTGAAACCGTCTTTTTCAAAGGTACAATCCGGTTTTATGTTATCAGCGTCCTCGCCTTTGATCAGCATATCAGCCCGGCAGATCGCATAGGCTTCATCGTTCCAGTCCTGGCCATAGAGATGGGGCTGGGCTTCGCTGTTCAGGTCCCGGATATACTGCTCGGCAACCGACAGCATTCCACCGGTGCCGCAGGCGGGATCATAAATGGTTTTTACCACATGGCTTTTGCGTAAATCCTCCTCAAGAAAAAGAAGCAGGTTCACCATCAGCTTGATCACTTCCCTGGGGGTAAAATGCTCTCCCGCCTCTTCGTTGGATTGCTCAGCGCCAATTCTGATAAGCTCCTCAAACACATAGCCCATCTGCATGCTATCAATATTTGAAGGTGAAAGATCCATTTGATCGGACGCAAATTTCTTTATCACATTAAAAAGCAAATTCTTTTCATTGAGCTTGTTTATCTGAATTCCAAAATCAAAACGTTCAAATATCTGGCGAATATTCGGCGAAAAAGAATTGATATAGCTGTTCAGGTTGGGAGCTATATGGTTCGGATCATCCAGAAGTCTTGGAAAATTCAGTTTCGAAAGGTTATAAAAAGGGACGCCTGTGATTTCCCTGAGCTTGGCATTGATGATATTTTCCGATTTCCCTTTCAGCGATTGAAACTCTTCCAGAACCTTATCCTTAGTAGGGTCAAGAATACAGTCAAAGCGACGCAATACGGTTAATGGAAGTATCACTTTTCGGTATTCGTTCCGTTTATATGGTCCACGGAGCAGATTACAGATACTCCAGATAAAATTCGCCATTTGGCTGTGTAACTGTATTGCCATTTACTTCTCCAATTAATTTCTTTTTCTTAAGCCCGGCATGGACTTGGTGCGATTCGATGAGCACCAATGGCTTCTTGGGACGCGGTCTTTATAAACCGTTCCTGTATATTTTTAACATATTTTCTCTATTTTGAGAAATCTTGTCCGTATAACATTCGGTTAACTTGCGCAGCCGGCCCGGAACGAAGTGGAGGGCATTGGCGTGGTGTTAAGCTGGGGCGTGTTCCTGCGAAAGCAGGAACCGTGACAGAAACCATGTCTGGTGCAACCGTTTGTTCAAGTAAGCCGCTTCGCGGCCGGTTTCACCCGTTAGAAAAATCATAAT
>CAZJBZ010000258.1:3223-6943 GCA_964543975.1 uncultured Spirochaetales bacterium | reverse complement strand
ACAAAAGAATATACTTCCTTTCAGCATATCAGCCAAAGAATCCGAAGAAAATATGATATTGAGAAAATGGCTAAAGAAAATCCTGTTGAGATTGATGTTTTTGATATAGTTTATTATAATGGAGAAAATTTAATGAAGAAAACAGTAAAAGAAAGAAGAAAATTGTTAGAGAAAATAATCAGTGAGAAAAAAGGAAGAATAATACTTACTAAAAAAATTATTTCTGATAACGAAAAAGAAATTAAGAAATTTTATGATGAGGCTTTAAAAAAAGGTACAGAAGGTTTAATAGCAAAAAATTTAGAAGGAAAATACAAACCAGGAAGATACGTAAATGGGTGGGTTAAATTGAAACCAATAATGGAACCTCTGGATTTGGTGATTACAAAAGCAGAGTGGGGGGAAGGAAAAAGAAGTAATTGGTTGTCAAGCTTTACGGTTTCTTGTAGAAAAGGAGATGAATTCTTAGAAATAGGAAAAGTTGGGACTGGAATAAAAGAAAAAAATGAGGGGGTTACCTTTTCTCATTTAACAAAAGAGTTGAAAAAGTTGATAGTTAAAGATTATGGAAAAACTGTTGAAGTAAATCCAAAAATAATTGTAATGGTTAATTATGAGGAAATACAAAAAAGTCCAAATTATAATTCTGGTTATGCCTTAAGATTTCCTAGAATTTTAAATTTAAGGGAGGACCTTAGTCTAGAAGATGTTGATGAAATATCAAATATAAAAAAAGTTTATGAAAAGCAAAGATACAGAAAGTAGTTACACTACAGATACCTCTCAACAATAACAATATTTAAATATGAATAAATTTACTTATTTCTAGGTGATTAAACAAAAGGGGTGGTTAACTCCTAAAAGGGGGTCAGATTAATGATTGTTAAAGAAGATTTTTTAAACAAACTAAGACAGTTCTTTAGTCTCAATTTATATGAGGCGAAAATTTGGACTGCACTACTTTCTCGAGGTGTTTCTACTGCAGGTGAATTATCAGACATAGGTAACGTACCTAGATCAAGAGCATATGATATACTAGAAAGTCTAGAGAAAAAAGGTTTTGTTGTGGCGATCCGCTCCACCACCTCTTCAGGGACCTCCCGTTCGCTCAGCGCCCGATACGCCCTCCGTTTTTCGATTGCCGGTATCAATCCTTCCATATGATCGCTCCTTTTATCTGGTTTGCCTCCCAGCCGACTACCCTCCCTCATCGTAACAGAGAAACGATGTTTTCTGTAGGTGTCTATGGAGGGGAAGATCGCCGCGTCGAGAGACAAGGAGAATAATTATATGAGTAACTTCAAATAAAAATAGCGATACTATCCAAACCGGTGATTTTAGGAATTTTAACATCGGTGCCGACATAAACTACCATGTTGAAATCAACGATAAAGAAAAAATTATTGATTTTTCTCACTAATCTTGATATAATTGGACCTGTTATGTCAATTGTGTTGAGATTTTTCGAGCAAAACAGAGGGAGTTTTTTCCTTTTTGGACCGAGGGGCACGGGAAAAACTACATATCTTCAATCGAATTATCCGGATGCCGCCTGGATAGATCTTCTCGATACTGAAAATGAGCGTAAATATTCCGCCCGTCCCGAAAGGCTTGCAGATTTCGTGAAGACCCATAATAAAAATGGGGTGATAATAATCGACGAAATACAGAAAGTACCGCAGTTGCTTTCAATGGTCCATCAGCAAATTGAATATGACAAATCCATACGGTTTATTCTCACCGGTTCAAGTGCAAGAAAGATAAAGAAAGCCGGAGTCGATCTTCTCGCGGGCAGAGCGGTTTATAGAAAAATGCATCCGTTCATGGCAGCTGAGTTGGGACATCGGTTTAAATTGGAGGAGTACCTTCGGCTGGGAATGATTCCGCTTGTTCTCTTCTCGGAAACGCCGGAACAAACACTCCGCGGATATATTGATTTGTATATTCAGCAGGAGATTAAAGCCGAGGGGCTTGTGAGAAGATTGGATGATTTTAATCGATTTGTAGAGATAGTCTCTTTTTCACACGGTCAACAAATCAATGTCGCTGCAATTGCGAGGGAATGTGTAGCGACGAGAAATACGGTGGAGTCCTATATCACAATCTTGGAAGATATGCTGATTGCGGTACGGGTTCCTGTTTTTACTCGGAGAGCAAAACGGGCAATGTCGGTACATTCTAAATTTTACTTTTTTGACTGTGGCGTGTTTCGGGCAGTCCGTCCTGCCGGTCCCATCGATTCTGAAACTGAAATCGGGGGCCCTTTACTGGAAGGCTTGGTCTTACAGCATCTACGTGCCTGGATTGATTACCGGAATGGTGATATGAAGCTTTACTATTGGCGGACCCAGGCCGGTAACGAGGTGGATTTTGTATTGTATGGAGCGGATGGGTTTTACGCGATAGAAGTTAAAAACAGTATCATGATACGAAAGAGAGACTTGCGGGGGCTGAAGACGTTTCATGAAGATTATCCCGAATCCAAAGTCCTTTTTTTGTACCGTGGAAGCGAAAAAATAGAGCAGGAAGGGGTCCTGTGCATGTCCGTCGAGGAGTTTGTCGGCAATTTACATCCTTCCCACGATATCCCGAACTGACACGTTACTCAGTGTCCCGTGAAGTAGGGACTCCGGCTGATTTCTATCGTTTTCCTTGGCTGCTATTGCCCGGCTGAATATTTTTTTAAATTCATTTCCGCTGTATAATGGTGAGACATATGATGATAATAACTGATACGGTGTATTTCTCTACTGCTCTTCATTACTCTGACCCTTGCCCCCGCCTCCGGTGTGGCCGGGTCGGTGAGTAAGACACCAAATCATTGAAAAAAACGTAATATGGGAGTACATTTTAAGAGTGAGAATATACCTTGACAATTGCACTCTAAACCGACCGTTTGATGACCATGCAGTTGTGAAAAACTTTTTTAGAAGCGCAAGCAAAGTATGCAATCCAAGAAAATATTAAAAAAAGCGAACTTCATTTGGTGTGGTCTTATATACTGTCTTATGAAAACAGTGTTAATCCGTTTCCCGAGGTAAGATATCAAATAGAAGGGTGGAAACAATATGCCGTAGAGGAGATTGTAGAGACAACGGATATTGTGCAAAATTCCATATTTATTCAGAAAATGGGTTTGAAACCGAAAGACGCATTGCATATAGCGTGCGCGATACAAGGAAAATGCCCCTCTTTTATAACCACTGATAAGGGGATTTTGAAGAAAGCTGCTTCTATTGATGGTATAGAGGTTGTTTCGCCGCTTCAATTTATAGATTCACAGGAGTAAGGGATGAGTTATGATACTAATTTAAAACTGAAGGGGATTAAAATTTTGGTTGAATATTTGGGAGATATTGAAACAGAAAAGTTTTTGGCGATGGTTCGGCAGGATCCTTTTGACTACACGTTATGGCAAACCGATTTATGGAAAGATAAATCGGTAGGAGAGATTAGCGCTGCTGCAATGGAATACTACAAACAAAATCACGAACCTTTCGGCCCCACAACCTAAAGCCAAACAAGGAGGGGCCCCGATGCACAAACAGTGTATTTTCCTACTGCTCTTCATTACCCTGACCTTATGCCCCCGCCTCCGGCGTGTCCGGGCCGGTATTTTCTCTCCCGCCCTCGCCGTTTCGGCAAGAGCCTGTTGGTGGATACCTTTAAAGATCTTTTCGAGGGGAACGAACCTCTGTTCCGGGGACTTGCTATTCATGA
>CAZJBZ010000258.1:0-3213 GCA_964543975.1 uncultured Spirochaetales bacterium | reverse complement strand
GTAATCAAAATAGACTGGGCATCCGGGACTCTGACTACCAGAGAGGCACTGGAAAAAAAAACCGTTTATCTTTTGGAAGAAAATGCTCTCCGACTGGATATCGACATGGAACGGGATATTGATGAAGATGTCTCTACCCTGTTTGAGAAACTAATCGCCAAAGTAGTGGAAAGAACGGGGCTGCCCGCCGTGGTCCTGGTGGACGAATATGACAAACCGCTGCTGGATAATATCGAAAACCCGGAGACGGCCATGGAGATGCGGGAGGGGTTGAAAAACCTGTACTCCGCCATAAAAAAAGTAGACAGCCTTTTACAGTTTTGCTTCCTCACCGGGGTAAGCAAATTCAGCAAGGTGAGTATCTTCAGCGGGATCAATAACCTGAAAGACATAACCCTAGACCCGAATTATGCTACCATCTGCGGCTATACCCATAGGGACCTCGAGACTGTGTTTGCCGAACACCTCGAGGGGGTTGAGTGGGAACGTCTGAGGCGCCGGTACAACGGGTATAATTTTCTAGGGGATGCGGTTTACAACCCTTTTAACATCCTGTTGTTTATCAGCGAAAATCGAAGTTACCGGAACTTCCGGTTTGAAACGGGGGCGCCAACATTTCTGATCAAGCTGATGAAGAAGGACCGGTACTTTCTGCCGGACCTGGAAAACATCGAACTTGGGGAAGAACAGATGGACTCCTTTGAAGTAGAGAGGATCCCTCCCGCGGTTCTCCTCTTTCAAAGCGGGTATCTCACGATAGAAAAAAGCTATGAAAAGATGGGGGGGATCAATTACCTCCTTAGGGTCCCGAATCAGGAGGTGCGGATCGCCCTGAGCAATGCCCTGTTCAGCGGCTATACGGATATCACCGATAGGCGGATATGACGGTAAAGCTTGGTAACGTGATCTGCGTGACGGAAATTAAGGTGACCGACGGTGGGGAGACCGGCGTGAAGGAAAAAACTCCCGTAACCAACAGTGCCCTGGAGCAGATTAAAGCGCGAGGGTACGCTGAAAAGTACAGGGGTGAATCGGATGTTCTGGTATTCGAAGTGGGGATGGTATTTGACCCGGCCGCTCGGACCTTGGCAAGCTTTGCCTGGAGGGAGCTATGGAAATAATCGACCTAACGGAAAACAGTACGGAAAACATGAAAGTGGACTATTATACATGTTGGGAAGAGTGGGCGGATGAAATAAAAGACGGAGTTTGCCGTAAGGAGTGCTGGTGCAAGGCGATGCGGGAGAAAGGGTTGCGGGCAAAACGGATCAGCACCGAATTGGGCGACAAGGTTATATACCGAGAGGTCGATGTGGGCAGTCGGGCCGCAGTGGCTGAATGGGGCCTATCGGACGAACTCTTCACCCCTATTTTCCAACAAACTGTTTTTTGATACTATGACATCCATTACTACGATCATCCGGAGGAATTCATGAGTTCAATTAAAATCGGCATCGTCGGTGCGGGTAGCGCCGTTTTTTCAATGCGGTTGGTAAGTGATCTTTGTAAAACAAAAGGGCTTCAAGGGAGCCAAATAACTTTGATGGATATTGATGAGGACCGACTGAGCGCCATAACGGCCTTTGCCGAACGTTTCGCTCAAGAAATGGGTGCGGACCTCGCCTTTACGAAAACAACCGATCCGGATGAGACAATAGAGGATGCCCGCTTTGTGATAAACACGGCAATGGTGGGCGGACACGTTTTTCTGGAGAGGGCGAGGAAAATCGGCGAAAAACACGGATATTACCGAGGGATCGATTCACAAGAATTTAATATGGTCTCCGATTATTACACCCTGACTAATTGGGACCAATTGAGCTACTTTCTCACGATAGCACGCAAAATGGAAAAAAAGGTGCCCCAAGCCTGGTTATCGCAGGCCGCTAATCCCGTGTTTGAAGGCACTACCCTTATCCACCGGGAAACGGGAATCAACATGATTGGATTTTGTCATGGTCATTTCGCAATCGAGGATATTGCGGAAGCCATCGGCCTGAAAATGGAAGAGGTGGATTGGCAAGTTGCGGGGGTAAACCACGGGATATGGCTGAATAGGTTTAAGGAGAAGAAATCGGGTAAAGACCTCTATCCTGCATTAGAAGAGTATTTCAATACCAGAACGAGTTGGGCACCCACTAATCCTTTTGACGATCAACTCTCGCCGGTAGCCTACGACATGTATCAATTCTATGGCAGTCTACCCATCGGTGATACACCGAGAAATGCATCTTGGAAATATCACTACAACACTGAGACAAAGAAAAAGTGGTACGGCGGACCGTGGGGCGGTGTCGATTCAGAAATCGGCTGGAAGTGGTATCAGGATAAATTGGGTATTATTACCAGCACCATCCAAAAGGTGATGAAAGAAGTTGCATCCTCGCCGAAAGCGAATACTAAGGAAGCATTGTTCAAGGCCCTCGACAAGTATCCGGAAGACCTTTTATCGAACTTAAAAGGCTTGTATAACCCCGAAACTATGAGCGGTGAACAGCATATTCCCTTCATCGATGCAATCGAAAACGGTAATGCCGGTAGGTTTGTCGTAAACACGCCCAATAATGGCGTGGTTCCCGGCATCGACGATGATGTCGCCACCGAATTTACCGCAACTGTGGATAAGGACGGTATCCATCCGGAGAACATTGATCCCCCGCTGCCCGAAAGGGTCCTTAAATGGTATCTCCGGCCCCGAATCAACCGTATGGAGTGGGCGTTAGAAGCATTTTTAAAGCAGGACCCGGCACTGATTACCGAATTCTTAGTACGTGATAGACGTACTCAGAGTTTAGAACAAGCCGACGCGGTTGTTAAGGAGTTGTTTAAAGACCGGTAAGGATGCTTTGCACCCAGCCTACTTGTACGCAACAAAGAAAAGACGTCGGAAAGCGAAAAGAACACATCCGTTCTTTCCCCATCACGCCGATTTCCCGGCTCGAGCCTGTCGGGATCGCCCCAGCATGAGAATGTGGGCGCTGTATCGCAGGTTCCCCGTCGGGCAGGCCTCCACACAGAGGCCGCAGCCCACGCATTGCAGTGCTTTAACCGGTTTGTTTTCCTTGGCTTTAGCACTGATGTCGATGGAAAGCTTGCAGGCGTCATCACAGGCTCCGCACCGGGTGCACCTGGTCAGTCCTGTTTCTATCTTTTGACCAACGAGGTTTCCAACGATACCCAAGGCGAACCCTGCAGGACAGTAGAAACAGTATC
>CAZJBZ010000257.1:0-6967 GCA_964543975.1 uncultured Spirochaetales bacterium | reverse complement strand
GTAATCATTTCCGCTTAAAACTTCGGCTCCTCACCCCTGAACTTTCCGACCGCTCTATAAAGTGCCAGCACGTTCTCCAGCGGAGTATCGGGCTGAATATTGTGGCTGGGGCTTAAAATATAACCTCCGTCCCTGCCGACCACCTCGAGAAGCCGAAAAACCTCCTTTTCGATCTCTTCTGGTGACGATTTTTGCAGCCATCCCTGGGCATCGACGGCACCGTGAAGGGTCATCTCGTCCCCGTACTTCTTCTTCAGTTCATACGGGTCCATCCCGGCTGCCTGCGGCTGTATGGTTTGGAGTGCGTCCATCCCCAGCTCTATAAACCGGGGGAACAGGTCAACCGTGGAACCGCAGGAGTGGTGACTCACATAGGCCCCGTAGCTGTGCACGAGGTCGAACATCTCCTTCTTCTTCTCTGCGAAGATCGAATCGAAACTGGTGGGAGAGATGAGAAGACCCCGCTGAGTACCGAAATCGTCCCCCATGAGAAGCATATCGATTCTGCCCCCGCCCGCCTTCAGCATCCGTTCCACATGTTCCATATAGAATTTGTGTCTTTTATCGATAATATAGAGGAAAACAGGGTCTTCCAGGGCGATGTCGTAGAGCACCTGTTCCACTCCCCTTCCGTAGGCAGTGTTGTTGATAAAATCCTGAACGCTGAAACTTCCCACGGCGATCGCGTGGTCGGGATAACGGGCGCAGAGGTCGGGGACCGCCTCGTAGTCGAACCAATCGGGATCGGGCCAATCGAACTGCTCCGCCTCTTCCGCCGTTGTCCACGATTGATACGGCAGATTGACGGCTTCCGCGTAATCGCCGTACTCATTGGGCATCGGTTTCTTGATAACACCCCACATGTTCATGTACGATCCGTCCTCATACTCGGGCAATTCAGGGCCGGTGTAGGGAGGATCGATGTAGCGAATGTCCGTCCCCAAGTGGTCCCGCAGCTCATCGTCCCGATCGGTCTTGAAAAATCGGTACAGCGCCTCATAAATTTCGGGAGTACCAAAATAGTCACACGGCGGACAGTCAGGCTGTCTATGGTCGAATGCCGCCTTTACCCGTTCTCTCGGTGTCATAAAATACCCTCCAATCAGTTTTTTGCTATTGTACTCATTTATGGCGGTTTATTTCCAGGCCGGTGCAGGCATAATCACGACTCAACGATGGATTCGACCGTGAATTTCCAGACCGGCATACTTTCCCTCTCCCGAGAAAACCGGCACGGACAAGCCCCCCCGCTTCCGTTTTAAATCTACATGGATGTGAGAGTTCAGACTCTCATCAACATGACTTTCCATAGCCCCCTGAGCGGGCGCCTTCAGCCGGGTGCTTCCGATTTTCGTTCCCTCGACTACCAATCGATGATGGTGATTTTCAAAGATGATACGTACACTGCTGTCGGATATATACGTAAGTTCCGTTATACGGGTGCGGTTATAGGTACAAAATCGATATAAACGATTGTTGTACCAAAGGCCGGTTATAAAGCCGGAAAATGAACGACCCATCCAGGGGATGACCGCCGCCGACAGGGTCAGAGAGGTGCCCTTTTCATCGAAATGGTTCGTCTGCATCCAAATCCAGCTGCTCGGGAAGGAGGTGCCCCAATCCTTTTCGATATACCCTTGCCCTCTTCCTTCGACGACTATGCATTCGGACATATTCACTTCCGGATCGGTGGAAGATAGCTGAAGATATCCCTCCGCCGCATGATCGAAACTCAACACCCCGTGATAATCCTCCATTACAGGGACGTAAGCATACCACCCCATCGCACCGGGGGAAAAGAGGGAAACCGGCCACGGTGTAATACCGTCGTAGGTAAACTCTCCCTTTATTCCCGCTCGAGGCAAATCGAGCGTAATCCCGTTTAGTGAAAACCGGTTCCCGCCGATTTGCACCTCGAACCGCTTTTTCTCGAAATAAAAATCATGGAGAGGATACCGCTCGTAGAGGAAAGGACCGCCGCTTGAATCGAAAAATTGCACAAATGCGTGTGAACGTGCTCCGTCCCCGGTGTGGTGGCCATCGGTGGGTCCCGCCCCGGCAGGGGTATCTCCTCCGTCCCCGGCATGTTTCGGCCCGGCGGCGTGGTCCGCGGCGATGGAACTTCCTCCGTCCCCGAGTGATATTCCCGGAATCACGGCGAAGGCGTAGCCGGCATTCGGAAAGACGTGCTTGAAATACCAGCCCTCGAAATAGTTCCGTTTTTTTCCGGCACCCTGAAACCGTTCAGGATGGAAAGTGTGTTTCACTGTCTTATCCGTCTTCGTACAAGGAAAGTTATGGTTGCCAAGGCGAGTGTAATCATCATGATAAACAAAAAAAGAAGAGTTATGCCGAGAAATCGAATTACCAGAGAGCTCAAATAGGGGCCGAACGCTACGCCTAATCCCCCCACACCGACCACCCCGGATGTAAATTGGGTAGACTCGGTTGCATGATTGGATATTGAAACGAGGCAGGGCCACACCGGCCCGCAAAAAAGCCCCATAAGACCGACACAGACGGTCGCCGTCTCGACACTTAGCGGAAACGAGAGCAGGACCGCCATTGCAACCATCCCTCCAACCCCCAAATAGAGCGGTTCCCACAGCGTAAACCGTGAAGGGAGAAAGACCACAACGAACCGTCCAATCAACATGCCTCCCCAAAACAAGCCGATCCTCCACGCCGCTTCACTTGCAGGGACACCCAAATTGTTCTCAAAGAATGGGGCGACCCACATAGCCGTTGAAGTTTCCGCTGCTACATAGAGGAAGACGGCCCCGGCAAGCAGAATGAAGAGAGGTTTCTTTAAAAGTTGACCAAGGGGAATTGTCTCGGAAGCTTGCGGAAGTTTTTGTCCCGAACGATCCGAGACCTGCGTTTGCGTAGATTCCGGTGCTGAGCTATCCGGCTGTGAGGACTCCGGCGCTAAGCGATCATGCTGAGACGTTTGTGTCTTTCTCGGCCGGTAGAGCATCATAAAGAGCAGACCGATACCGAGAAGAAATCCGCTGAAGAGCAGGAACATGAGCCGCCACGACGCCTCTTGTTTTAAAAGGATTGACACCATCTGGGGAGCAAGCACGGCACCGAAACAGAAAAATCCTTGAGATAGGTTTACCAAGCGGCCGGAACCCGGTTTATCATAATTAGAAACGATTATCGTACTAAACGTTTCCAGGAGACCGCCCGCGAACCCTAAGGGAATTATCCAAACCACAAACCAAGCAAACGAGCCTAAGAAATTGGCCAAGAAGAGAGTAACACAGGCGATAACGAATCCCATCAGGACCAAGGTCCTCAGTGAAATATTGAACTTGTCACTCAGCCATCCGCCGACAAAAGCGGCAATGGTAAAGAAGAGGAATTGGAGCATGAAAATATAGCCGAAACTTTCATACGGTGTTCCAATGTCTCTTGCGATTGTAGTCGTGAGGGGCGGAATGCCGTTCATAGTTACCGCGAACGCGGTCAGAACGAGCATGATTCCAAGCAGTTCGATTATCCGTCTATTCATATTTCAATTCCCTATACTCCTTTACCAGAGCCTCCCACGCCTTCCGGGGATTTTCACACGCTTCATTCGTGCCTGCAGCGCCCTTAAAGGACCAGGCATAGATCATATCAGGCTCCAATGAGGCGGCCTCTCGTACACCGCAGCCTATCTCTTCTTCATCTCCTGCTGCGATGTTCCAGCAGTTGATCCAGATCAATGACACCTTTTCCATCCGCCGGCATAAATCGAGGGCCCTTTGGCTCATCCGTACAAACCACTCAAACGGCTTTTTGCGGTCCTTCAGAAGCCAATATGGATCGACACCGAAAATGTCTAAGGATTCTATTGCGGCTATACGCTCCCACATCTGAAAATCGACCGGCATCATCGCCACCTGAGTCAACAGGCCTCGTGTCGAAGCCTTCACATAATCGCACATACCGCGCGTAAAATCGATAACGCACTCTTTGCGGAACTCGCGCAGCGGGGTGACCCGCTGAGGTGAGGGGTCGATATTATTGATCGCCGCCGAAGGCAGTGTTTCGCCGTATATTCCCTTGTATTTCCTCTTGCACGCATCACAATAACAGTCGATCGGAGTCGGTTCGTCCACGAGGATACCGTCGTATCCGAGAACATCGATCTTTTCAATGAAAGCCCTATAATGATCCCTGAAAATCTCATTGTTATAGCAACCCGCCCCGACAAGACCGCCTTCAGCATCGATCTGCATCGCTTCCGGATTATCCAGGATGAACGTACTCATCCGTCCGCCGCCGAAAAGATTTCCGAATCCCCACGGTACTGCAAAAAGGCGCAGTCCGTAACGCTTGCCGATCTCGGGAGCCAGCCGCGCCTTTCCGGGAAAATACTTCATATCGTTTTCAGAAAGGGTGATGCAGACATCGCCGCAACCGGCGTTCTTAATCTCCTCCATATCCAGTCGGACATGCTCTTCGAGAAATGCTCCGTAATATGCCGTTCCTAAACGCATTGCTGCCTCCGAAAAAAACGCTCCAATGCGGCATTTTAAAATACCCCGCGATCGACTTTTAACCCATCCTATGCGGAAGTTTGATTAAAATCAACTTGACCGGGGGATTCGAATTACTGCAACTTGACAATCAGACCCGTTCGTATACCCTAATAGAGGCAGAATGATCGGAGCACCTCCATTCATCTGGTCAGGTGGTCACCCAATATAACTGTATGAGGAGCGTTTCATGAGACGTTACAGCAAAATAGCAAAGGAATGGTGGGACTATACCACCTTGGATGATGAGATATTAGACGATGCCGCGAGGTTGTCCAAGGATGATCTGGCTGATTTGTCGAGGCCCGGATTCACCGTCAATATATTCGACACCCTGGAATCGTTCTACTGTGCCGAAGCGTTGGAATACGTTAAGGCGTGGCAAAAGGCGACGGCGGACAACCCGACCGGTATTTGCGGGCCCATCGGACCAACCGAACAGCTGCCCTTGGTGGCCCACATTATCAACGATCTGGAAATCGATGTGCGGGATGGTCATTTCTGGGCAATGGACGAGTGGTATATCGACGGGAAGGAGGTCGATATCACTCATCCGTTAAGCTTTGCCAAAGCCGACCTCGATCTTTGCTTTAACCGCATGGATAAGAATCTCCGAATGCCGGACAGCCACCTCCATTTTCTCAAAGCGGACAATATCGAGGAGTACTCCTATTCGTATACACATGCAAAATGTTTGGTAATGCAGGGAGGACAGGGTGAGGTCAAGCACTGGGCGTTCAACGACCCGCTCAAACGCGAAGGCAGCTATACTAAACAACCTCCGTCCCCGAAAGAATACAAAAAATTGGGCGCCCGAGTGGTGGACCTTCATCCGATGACCATTATCCAAAACGCGCGCACTTCGGGAGGCGGGGTTGTTTCCAATGTTCCCTCACAGGCGATCACCGTGGGCCCGAAGGAGACGTGGCTTTCGGACACCGTCTCTATATGGCACGCGGGAATGCACGATAATCCGTTCGGTCAGCGGCTCACCGCGCTGATGATTTCCAAGAAAATCGCGGACAGTGCTGTTCCCATGTCGCTCTTAGCCGACCATCCGAATGTTATTTTTAACTTTTATCGCGGCGGTATCGGCGAGTGTGAGGCGGAGATGCACTGAACCGGTGAAGCGGAGATGAAATAGTGCATGAGGGGGCAAATGATTATGTGGGTGCGTTTCAAAGGGGGCACAGTATGACCATTTTTACCGTAGGATGCCATCCGGATGATATCGAGTTTTTAATGTCCGGCACGCTTATGCTCCTGAAAGAGAACGGGTGCGAGCTGCACTACATGACGGTTGCCGACGGGAGCTGCGGCACCACCGAATTGGACCCAAACGAAATCGTTGCGATTCGCAGCAGCGAGGCGCGAAAGGCCTGCCGTTTTTTAGGGGCAACGTACCACGACAGCATAGCAAACGACCTTACCGTATTTTACACCCAGGACCTCATCAGCACAATGACCGGGATTATCCGCGGGATTGCTCCGGACATTGTCCTCGTCCATTCCCCGCAGGACTACATGGAAGACCATATCAACTCCGCCCGTATCACGGTCACTGCAGCTTTCTGTCGCGGCATGCGCAATTACCGTTCTTCACCCCCGGTTAAACCGATACAAAACGAGATGACGATCTACCACGCCATGCCGTACGGGCTGAAAGACCAACTTCGGAACACAATCACTCCCGATTTTTTTGTCGACATTACATCGGTAATCGATAAAAAAACGGAAATGCTCTCCCTTCATAAGAGCCAAAAAGAGTGGCTCGATAAGAGTCAGGGAATGGATTCCTACCTCACGACCATGAGAGAAATGAGCGCTGAAACCGGCACATTGTCGGGTCGTTTCTCTTATGCCGAGGGATGGCGGCGCCATCTCCACTACGGGTTTTCTGCTCGGGAGATCGATCCGCTCCGGGGGATATTGAGATCTGACATTTTCTAAAATGGGTAGTATCTATATACTGATATTCCCTCCCTTCCGATGTTCCCCTAACCCTTCAATCCGGCAAGAGCGGCTATTTTCATAAATCGTTTTTGTGCTAAAATGAATACAATAATTGGGGGGATACATGTAAGCGCGGATGCTATCATTGACATATCATAACGCGCCTGACGTTGCCCGGCTGAAAGTGAAGCAAGTATAAGAGGCAAAACCCTCATTTTTTCAGAATGTAAAACAATAAGAGGCCACATGAAATTTTCCCATGAATGTAAGAAAACCAATATGGATAATACCGCAAGGCCGGGAGTCAAAAGAGGTAAGACAATCCGAAAATAAATGCCTACTTCGGACAATCCATCTATTCGAACGGAATCCATATAATCGTCAGGCACGTTATAAACGAATTGCCTCATAAGGAATATGCCAAGTCCAAACACCAACCCAGGCGCCAGAACTCCGATATATGTATCCAACCATCCGAATTTTCT
>CAZJBZ010000256.1:0-6970 GCA_964543975.1 uncultured Spirochaetales bacterium | reverse complement strand
CGCGAGCACCTTGTTTACTTCAACCGGTCTGTTCTGATTGGGCGTGCCGCCGTGGTCGGAAGCAACCACAATGACCGTATCATCATCAGCCAATTCCATGAGACGTCCGATCCAGCGGTCGATCGATTGGTAGGCGCGTGCCAGTCCCTCCCGACAGCGCCGAACAGTTTCGGCGTCCGCACCGCTGAAATCGTCCGCGAACCGCATAAAAAAGTGGTCCCCGTAATCGGAGGCGTGGGTCTCGGTAAAAAGGATGTCCCATTCGTACCGGGAGGTAAGATGCCGGGTGATCTTTGCCAGCTGTTCATGGTGATATTCGAGCATTTCAAAATAGGTGTCGTCATCGATCATACCGAGAGCGTCGCGGGCAGGATTTTGGATGAAGGGGCCCAGCTCCCGGTATATCTCCGAAGCTATTCGGCCGGGATGAGTGTACCCCTCGATCGGCCATATCTGGGGGACGAACAGCTCGAACGCGTCCGCTTCCGGAGTCAGGGTGATCAGCTTCATCCTCACGTTTCCTGGGACCTCCTCCCCGTCGATCTGAAAACCGTCCGTCCAAAAATCGCTCCATTCTCCCTGACCCAGATCGGTCACAACATCATCCGCGTCCCGTGAACGGCAGATACGCAACCGGTCGTACCCATCCCCGTTTCGGGAGTACACCAGACCGTACAAAGTTTTGGGAACACCTTCTTTCCCGCGAAGCATATTCTCTTTTCCCCGCGACAGCGGTTTGATGGTAAGCTCCGCTTCAAGCGGAGGTCTAGCGGAGGCGGGAAGGTTGTTCCAGGCCGATTTGTCCGCCCGGTCCAGTTCCACCGGATCGTAAGGGATTCCTTCGTACAGGGCACTGGGGTCGACCTCTTCCGGGTCCACCTCCCCTTCCATCTCTCGCGGGGCCCACGCGCCGGCAACGAAGAGGTGGTATCCCGCTATCTGGTGATGGTTCGACACTCCGGGCCCGGTCCCTTCTACTTGGATGCCGCTTTTCACCGTAGGGGGCCAGGACATCTCGACTTTGACGAGGACCGGTTTTTTTCCCGCCCGTTCCGCGGTGTTCCACAGATATTCCGATTGGGACAGGCCTGTATTGATGCCCCAGACGGTTTCGGTCAGCGGTTTTCCCAACGCCCGGATGTTGAAATCCATTACCCGGTGGGTCCCGTGCCACGACCCGGTATAGAGTGCAGTCCACCCCGGAGGGGTCAGTGTGGGAAACACTCCCAGCGTGGGACGCCACACTCCCGTTTCCATCAGTTTGGCCAGGTTGGGCATATTGCCCCACTGCACCTCGTTATAAACAATCTCCATTGCGGCACCGTCAATTCCGATGACGATGGCCTTCTTGGCCGGACCCGACATAGTACCTCCATGTTTTTTACCACAGTCTGGCAGTGGACCGAAGCGACTCGTCGAAAGGCAGCACCTAAAAATATTCCAACGCCGCTTCGATCCACGTTCGATAATTGTTAGCCAATTGCGTGCTTACTTCACTTATCGGACCTGCGGACGCCCCAAGAATAAGACGCCGGGGACCGTAGCGCGCTATTTCCTTGATTCGGTCCCGAATCCTGTCGGGAGTCGAATATTCCAACTCGTCGAACTCGATGTTTCCGATCAGAGTCAGATCGTCTCCCGCAATCTCTCTCGCTTCTCCATACGTTACATCCCCTGCAGGCGGAGGTTCCACCGGATCGGTCGAATCAACGCCTATTTTTTTCATGGCTGTGAGTGCATATTTTACTTTACCGTGGCAGTGCACGTTTACCGGTATTCCATACGCTTTTATTTTTTCTACGATTTGACTGTCGTACGGTACAACATACTCGTCGAACGCTTGGGGGGCCATAATGGGCGGAGTACACTGTTCGGCACCTCCAAAGTTAACGATTGTATCGCACCCACCGTACATCGACTGCATAGCGGAGAAGAGCGCATCCGTAATTGTCAGCAGACGATCGGTTATCTCCCGCGCTATCCGATGAAAAAGGTCCTTTTCCGTAATCGACATGGCCAGGAAATCTTCCAAGGTCATGGCAGCCGAAATGGCCACGATGGGGCTGGGATATTCGATCCTGAGGATCCCTCTATCGCCCACCGAATCCCGAATAGCGCCATACTGCTCCAAATATGGGGTCAATACCGAAGGATCGAAATCGAACGGTATGTCGAACATCTTTTTAAGGTCATCTGCCGAGCGGACCAACGGTTTTACATGCCAGTAGGTGTTCAATCCGCGGGTCAATCTCTCCTGAAAGCGGAGCGGTCCGTGGGGAGTCTCCACGCGGCCGTCGACTATGACGGTGTTTTCATCGGCTTTTTTGTTCACCGTCTCGATGTACTTGGGAGGGATAACTAAATACCGGTTGAGATATCCATCGATATTCCACGAGCGCATGGGATCGGCATGGTGGGAAACAAAGTCGAAGAGCTCTCTGTAGAGAGGAGTATCTTTCCACCCTAAAAAGAAATCGATGCTCTGACCGCCGGCTCCGGTTAGAACGTCCTGCATCGGCTCGGCCATCCAGTCGCCGCCCATATTAAAACCTTCCCGCAGCCAAATGGGGGGGCGATCAACCGGTTCACCTTTTATTGCAGCAAATAATCGTTCTTTTCCCGTCATAGTTTTCGACCAGGCTTAGATGGATAACGGTACCGGACCGTACTCTTTGATAAGCTCCGAGACCCTTCGCACCCGTTCTATTTTTCCGTTCGGGGAAACATTTTCTCCCATTCCGACGATAAACCGATAGCCGGGAGCAATCTCCTTGAAAAGCTTGACCACGTATTCATCGAACTCCTCATCCGAATACATCGATTCAAACAGCTGTGACGCCACCCCGCCCCACACCGCGACTGTATCACCCAACTCCTCCCTCAACTGACCGGTGGTCAAAGAGGTCATAGGGGCCGGGCTCCAGCACTCGGCGATATCGACCCGAGCATCTTTTATGTAGGGAACGAGCCGTCGTATTTCACCGTCGACGTGGATCATCGACAATTTCCCATGGGAATGGAGAAAATCGCTCGACTCCTGCAGCCAGGGCAGAAAGTATTTTTCGAACAGGGGTGTGTGAATATCGTCGGTCCAGTTACCGCACAAGACAGGGAACTCTACAGGAGAGTCTACCAAGACCTTCAGTTTCATCTTCCACTGGTCCTTGAGCGCCTCATAAATACGTTCAACCTCCGCAGGATTATCGAAGAGCTCATAAAAGAACTGTTCATACCCCATTATCTCTTTCATGATAATCTGCATCGGTCCCGTCGCGTTACCAACGGCAATGGTCGCGTCTTCACCGCCCATCTCATCCAGACGGTTATACTCTTCATAATCGGGGAGGATGTCTTCATGTCGGATAAGATATTCGATCGCTTTATAATCGTCCGCGCTCTTAAACAGATGCTCTACGATATAGGCCGATATTGTCCCCTCATCTTTGTTTAGATATATTTTATACCCGATTTTCCCGTGAGGGGTGTTAAAATTATAGGTGGTGTAGGGCGGTTCATCGATGATGTTTACCTCCAAATCCCGATACTCTTCTTTCCACACTTTATGCAGTCGAAATTGAGTACCGGCCCCTAAGTCCTTATTGATGTCCACCATGCTCCAGCCCCGGTATTTCTCCGGAAGCGTTCCGTTCATGGCATGGTAGTTGTACCAGAGATCAATCCTCGCGCCGAACGGCAGCCTGTCGATCGGCTCTTTCTTAATTGCCGCGAAAACACGCTGTTTGTGAGTCATTGTCATAGAGTTATCTTCCCTTAGATTACAGATTATCGTGTATAAAGTGATGATTATCTAAAATAGATAAAATATCTTTCCGAATCCTTCGCCAATGGGTTTGGTGTATCTTTTGGGCCTGGTCCTGATCGTGATTCACAAACGCATCGATTATCGCTTCATGGTCCTTGTTCGATTTTTCCTTGTCCATCCAATTGGAGGTTATAAAAATCCTTACTCTGTGGATCAACGTATTTACTCGTTTTAAATTATCGATAAGGATCTGATTGTTACTCAGTTCCCATAATTTGGTATGAAACTCTTCGTCGGCCGTTATCCAGGCATCGATGTTATTGTCCGCTAAGGACTTTTCCATCACCTCGGTAATCGCTGTCAACTCTTCAATTTGTTCCGGAGTAATATTTTCGGCAGCCAAATAGGCGACCATTCCCTCCAATGCTTCGGCAAATTCGTAACACTGTCGAATTTCATCTCTGGACAGGGTTTTAATATAAATTCCTTTTCGCGGAATAATCTCGATCAAGCCCTCCATTTTAAGCCGCTGTATCGCTTCTCGTACGGGTGTACGGCTCATATTCAACTCTTCCGAAATTTCCTTATCGAAAAGAGGGTATCCCGGACCGATTTCTCGATTGAGTATTTTTCTCTTAAGCTCGTTATACGCTCTGTCGACTTCCAGCACTTTTTTCATCCGCTTTTTATATTCCTTTTGTAAAAATCAAAAGAAACCGCACTACGGCAAAGACCGTCCAAAACCATTGAAAATCAAGACGAAACTATTTGGTTCCCTCTTTCGCCGCCTCCACCGCTCTGTCCAGCACTTCCTTACTTGTAACCGGAGGAGTCCAGATGGCCAGCATCTTCATCGTCTCATCGCTTTCATTTATCTGTTGATGCATTATTCTAGGCGGTGCAATAATCAAGGCATCCGGTCGAAGTTCGTAGTCTTTTCCGTCTATCTTCGCTTTACCGTACCCGCTCATAATATAGAGCAGTTCGGTCCCTTCATGCATATGATAGTCATTATTGCTGTGAGGGGCAATGATTCCCATGGTTATGCTGATATCTTTTACAACATCCTGGGTGTCAGGGGCCAAAATGACCTTGATTGATCGTTCGAAGGGTTCAGGGATATTGTACGACTCCAGTTTGTCTACATAAATAACGGACATGTTTTACTCCTTAGTTGATAATCGTTAAAATGGTATATGGTATCATCCCTTCATACCTGAAAGGGCAATTCCCGAAATAAATGTTTTCTGAGCAAGAAAATACAAAATAATCAACGGTGCTATAGACATTACCGTTCCCGCCATTATCAGGTGATAAGATTGTTGATATTGTGTTTGGAAAAACAACAAGCCTTTTGTAACAGGTAAGAGAGCTTTATTAAAAAGATAAATGACGGGCAGCAAGGTATTGTTCCACGACCACATGAGGTAAAAAACAAGCAGCGCGGAGAGTCCGGCAGTGGAAAGCGGCAGGATAATTTGCGCGTAAATTCTAATCTCACTGCAGCCGTCGATACGGGCAGCTTCAATGAGCGAATTCGGCAGTGTTACGAAGAACTGCCGAAGCATGAAGACCCCGAAAGGAGAAAACGAACTGACCATAATCAGGATGATCGACCAGTGGTTGTTCACCAGCTTGAATGCCTTCATGAGCATAAATTGCGGGATCAGCACCGCCTGTATCGGTATCATAATAGTGGCGAGATAGACGAGAAATATTTTATCCTTATGCGGATAGCGGAGCTTGGCAAACGAGTAGGCAGCCAAAGAGCTTGTAAACAGACCTAAAAACGTCGTCAAGCCGGCTATTTTAATGGTGTTAAAATAGTAAATATGAAACTGCTCTTTCATCACAGTAATATAGTTAGACCATTGAGGGTCACGGGGGATCCACTTTATTGGATATTCATAAACTTCCTGAGAAACCTTCAGTGATGCTGAAAGCATCCAAATAAACGGCATAATAAAAATAACTGTCACAATCACAAGAAGCAGATAAATAACAATTTTTCCTAAGAGCCTTCCAACTAATGTGTTTTTATTCATAAGAAAAAATCGTCCTTAAATATCGGTTTTGTACTCTATATTGAAATACGGTTAGAGTGGCTATTATAAGAAACAGGATAACACTCACAGCAGCGGCCAACCCGTACTGGGTATAACCGAAACCGAATAATGTTATTACATATACCAGAACATTAGTCGAATAACCTGGACCGCCGCTTGTCATGACATAGACAAGGTCCCACACTTTGAACGAAGCAAGGATAGAGATAATAACAATAAAAAAGGTGGTCGGAGTAAGCATAGGGAAGGTTATATTGATGAACCTTTGCCAATTGGTGGTTCCGTCGATGATTGCTGCTTCATAAAGCTCTTCGGGAATGCCCTGAAGACCTGCAAGATAGATTATTGAGAAGAAGCCTACCGCCTGCCAAATCCGCACAATCATGATTGTGATCAACGCTGAGTTTGATGCTGTATGCCAGCCCGGTGGATTTGCAACGCCCAAAGTCCTCAATATATTATTAACCGGGCCTAATTGTGGAGCGAAAATAGCGCCCCAGACAAGCCCGATCGCAACCATAGAGGTTATATTAGGCAGAAAGAAAATTGTTCGAAAAAGGCTGCGTCCCCTGATATTAGTATTAAGGAGCATTGCTATTAACAGTGAAAAAATGACGATAAGGGGCACCGTGCCCAAAGTATAGAGAAAAGTATTGCTTAATGAAGCGAGAAAACGTTCGGAACGGTTTCCAATAAACAAATCGATAAAATTATGTAATCCGACAAATTCAAACGTACGAACGCCATCCCACTTCATAAAAGCCAGTACAAAGGTAAACACCAAGGGGAAAAGTGTGAGAATAGTGAATAAGATGATATTGGGCAGAATAAATAAATAACCGCTTCTTCTTTCTGCCTTTCTGTACGATAAACTCCGGCTTTTCACTTAATCCCCCGTTGCATTTAAGATAAAGAGAGTGCCGGTAATATTTTTAATTACCGGCACTTTTGTAACAGTATCTCTATTTCCAGAGATGGGCAGCTCTTTTTTGAAAGCTGGCCATAGCTTCATCAACTGTTTTCTCGCCAATTGCCATTAATTGCCTTTCTTCCGCAAATATCTTATCGAATTCTGCAGTTTCCGGCACTGCATCATAAGCAGGTTTTAATATCAACTGAGGTACAACCTCATTGATACGGC
>CAZJBZ010000255.1:0-6979 GCA_964543975.1 uncultured Spirochaetales bacterium | reverse complement strand
ATGATCCTGTTTAATTTCTCCGCGGACTGTTTCGCCATGGACAGCCAGTACCGCTCGGTTTCGTCAAGCCCTAATCCTTCTATTATGCCGCACATCCCCAAAATGCCGTTTAACGGCGTGCGAAGTTCGTGGCTGATGTTTGCCAGGAAATCCTTCTTCACGCGATATGCTTTTTCAACTTCAAGGCGGGCCGCTTCCCGTTCCCGCCGGATTTCTTTTTCCTTCATGGCCGCGCGGACGGCGGGACCTAAACGCTTGAGGTGTTCTTTAATAATATAATCCCAGGCCCCCGCCTTCATGCACGCCACCGCAGTGTCTTCGTTCATCGACCCGGTAAATACGATAAACGGCACCTCCGGGACCCGTTCGAGCGCGATTTTCAGCGCCGTCATTCCGTCGAAGTTCGGCATCATGTAATCGGATATAATAAGATCGGGAGCGAAGTTCTCCAGCGCCGCGGTGAAGGCTTCCCTTGTCTCGACCCGTTTATACTGTACGTTGCCGATTTCTTTAGAGATTTCTCGTTCCGCCAATTCCGCATCCGTGGGATTATCCTCGACGATTAAAGCTTTCAATGACTTTTTTCCCTGTTTTAATTATAGCTCCAATCTATCAATCTCGCAAGAACGACTTTCGAAATATCAATACTTATTGCCACAACCCAAACAGAGGGCTATAATTGCGGGACAGAATTTCATGAGTTCACAAACGGGTCAAAAAGGGACCGACATCTAGTATGAAAACCTACGAAGAGATAAACAAAAAGATAGAATCGAAGAAAGCGGTCGTTCTGACCGCGGAAGAGATTATCGACTACGTCGATAAAAAGGGAGTGGATAAAGCGGCCGAAGAGGTGGATGTGGTCACAACGGCAACCTTCGGACCGATGTGCTCCTCCGGCTGTTTTCTCAATTTCGGCCACAGCACACCTAAAATACGGATAACCGAAGCGTGGATCGACGATGTCTCGGTCTACTGCGGTCTTGCGGCGGTAGACGTGTTTTTAGGTGCCACCGAACTCCGACACAACGATCCTGCAAACATGTATTTTCCGGGAGAGTTCCGTTTCGGCGGAGGGCACGTTATCGAAAATCTTGTGGCCGGTAAGGAGATGCAGCTGTTCGCCCTCTCTTACGGAACGGACGATTATCCCCGCCGTGAAATCAGGACCTACTTCACCATCAACGATCTTAATCAGGCCGTCATGGTCAATCCGCGAAACTGTTACCAAAATTACAACATTGCCGTTAACCGTTCGGAGAAAACGATCTACACCTATTTGGGCATCCTGAAACCGAACATGCAGAACTGTACCTACTCTTCCGCGGGCCGGCTCTCTCCTCTTCTCAACGATCCCTTTTACGAAACAATCGGGATCGGCACTGCCATTTGGCTTGCCGGTGCCCGCGGTCATGTGTACGGTGAAGGGACGCAGCACGCTCCCACCTGCGAGAGAGGGGAAAACGGTGTGCCCACCGAGGGGGCCGGGACCCTGGCGTTGACCGGCGATATGAAACGGATGCAACCGAAATTCGTTCGGGGGGTCAGTCTGAAAGGGTACGGCGTTTCCCTCGCGTTAGGAATCGGCATCCCGATACCCATTCTGTCCCCGGACATCCTTCGGTTTACCACGGTGAGGGACCGCGATATCTACGGAACGGTCATCGACTACTCGAATGACTATCCCCAAAAAACGGGAAACGAACTGTGCAAGGTAAGCTATGAGGAGCTCAAATCGGGCCGGATAACTGTTGAGGGACGGTCCGTTGAAGTGGGTTCACTCAGTTCATACAATACGGCTTTGGAGGTGGCCACCCTGCTGCAGGATGAAATCAAGCGGGGCGAGTTCCTTCTCTCACCTCCTTCACAGCGTCTGCCGCAACATCAGGGGATGAAATCTTTGGAAATTCGGGAGCCCCGACAATGACGAATCAAATTATAACAAAAAAACTGTTACTGCTTTTTCCCCAATGCGAAACGGAAAAGCCGATCGTCTACAACCTCGTCCGTGACTATAATCTTATCATCAACATATTCCGCGCGAAAGTAACGCCCGAAGAGGAAGGCTATCTGGTCATCGATGTAACGGGTACGGAAGAGGATATCCGGCAAGGTATGGAGTACGTAAAAACATTTGATGTGACCATCAACGAAACGGAAAAGGGAGTGCATTGGGATGAAGCACTCTGCACCCATTGCGGCAGTTGTCTTACCCACTGTCCTACACACGCTCTTTACATCGCCGATCGACGAAGCATGCGTGTTTCCTTCGACGATGAAAAATGCATCGAATGTCTCAACTGCCTGAGTGTCTGCCCCTTCGGTGCCTGCAGCTCGCTGTTTTAAAGTGTACCGCGGACCAGTACTGTGAACCGACCGTACCATTTCACCTACAAGCAGGCGGATTATAGGATATTCGCCCCCTTTCCCGAACTCGCCGCACGGGAAATTAAGACCATCCGCTCGCGGATAGAATCGTATCTTGCCGACCACCCCGCCTTTAAGGAGGCCCTTGGACCACTCGCACTGAAAGGACCGGCCCCGGCTTCAGTCGTTTTGATGCATGAGGCTTCAATCGCAACAGGGGTGGGACCGATGGCGGCGGTCGCGGGAACTATCGCCCAGCTGGCGGCTGAGGCAGCATGTTGTCGGGAGGCAGCCGCTGCAAACGAGACCGCACCGGATACCGTCGAGGCAGCCGGCACTCCGAACGTCCCCGGGATCTATAAAGGCCGCCCCCATCTCTCACACGAATGCATCATCGATAACGGCGGAGATCTCTATATCATCTCGCCCCGGACCGTCGTTATCGGAATCTACATCCACGACCATCCTCTTTCCGGGAAGGCGGCCTTTTCGATACCGCCGAAAAAAACGCCTCTCGCGGTCTGTTCATCGTCGAGCCGGATGGGTCATTCGATCAGCTTTGGAGATTGTGATCTGGCCACCGTTTTTGCCGTCAACGGCGCACTTGCCGATGCCGCGGCGACCTTGGCCTGCAACTCTGTGCGTACGGCGGAAGACCTCCAGCCTGCAGCTGAACGCGTTGCCGGGATTCCGGGTATCGAGGGGGTATTTATCGTGAAAGGGGAAAAAATCGCTTTAGGGGGAAATGTGCCCGATCTGGTCCCGCACTGCGATCCGGACCTGATAAGCAAAGTAACCAGAAGTAAAGAGAGCGGTTTTCGTTAAAGAACAACGGTTTCGCGATCCCAATCCGTACAATTCTCAGATGGTGACGATTTTATCGGGTGATACTTCTTTGAGGTAGATGAGATCGAACCGTCCGGAATGTTCGGCAGTCGATTCTCCGGGAAAATAGGTATTCGAGAAAAAGTAGAAGACATCCAAGAGGTCTTTATAAGAGTCGGTTAAAGCGTATCTGTAGTAGCATTTCTTGCTGTTCAAGACTTCGTTCCAATCGTGGGAATGTTTCATAGTAGGATCGACCATCTTTCGCAATTTATTTCTCACCCCTTCTATCCACGCCCGCCCAACGTAAAAGAGGTTGAGTTTCTTTTTTTCATCCATATAGTAGAGTTCGAACAATCCCGCCATGGAAGGGACCGTCTTGATAATCTCGAAACGTTCAGCAACATGTAATCGCGACCAATTAACGGTAAAATAGACATCGTTATTGTTAATCTGTTTATTAATTTCAAAATCCATTATCTCATTGTAATTCAATGCACGATTCCTTACAATGGTAGAAAAATTATGTTTTTTCTGTCAAAGTTGTTTACATTTTTTTTTCTCCCACCGGGACTATTTGTGCTTGTAGCCTTGGCACTTATTGTGCTTTATATTCGTAAGCAGCAGAAACTGGTGCTCCTGTTTTTGATCCTTCACTTTCTTCTTCTCTACGGCTCTTCGATTACCCCTGTACAGAACGCTCTCCTTCTCCCCTTGGAGGATAGCTATCCGCCTCTTCTCGAGGATTCTTTGCACGTAATGAAAGACTTTTCGAAACGGGAACGGACAACCGGCATGGTTATAGAGATCGAAAGCGACGGCTCATCCTCGGACGGGATCGAAGTGCAAGGTGGAGACGAACCGGCACTATCGCTGCGGACCCCCGGGTACATCGTTATTCTAGGAGGGGGAACGACCCCTTCCAGTCCCGCCGAAGGAGGGAAAAGCGCGCCCTCCAGGGCTTCCCTCAAACGGATCGTCCATGGATACTCCCTCCACCGGCAAACGGGCCTTCCGGTTATTACAAGCGGCGGCATGGTCTACCGCGGCACTCATGGAGAACCCGAGGCGGAGACCGCGAAACGGACCTTGGTGACATTGGGAATGCTTGAAGGCGAGATTATTGTTGAAACGGAGAGCAGAAATACGTGGGAGAACGCCCGCAATACGGCGGAACTTGTCGGAAAAGAGTCGGTCATTCTGGTAACCTCCGCGTATCATATGCGCAGGTCGGTCCTCTCGTTCGAGAAATTCGGAGTAGAAGTTGTGCCTGCCCCGACTGATTTTCAAACGATCAGGGTACCCTATACGGTAATCGATTATCTTCCCCAAATCGGCAATCTGAAAAACTTCTACGCGGCCGTGCATGAATATATCGGCCTGCTCTACTACCAACTAAAAAGGGGACCCGCGTAGGATGGAGCTTTTCTCGCACAGTGGGGATTCAATGGACCAACCCCTCGCGGCCCGGATGCGGCCCCGTACTTTAGACGAATATATCGGACAAGACCACATCGTCGGCAGAGGAAGACTGCTTCGAAGGGCCATTCAGGCAGACCAGTTGAGTTCGCTCATCTTTTACGGTCCGCCCGGTACCGGAAAGACCACCTTGGCAATGGTAATCGCCAATACCACGAAGAGCAGTTTCGCTTCGTTGAATGCCGTTCTTACCGGAGTAAAGCAGCTTCGAGAAACCATCGACGAGGCAAAAAAGAGGAAAGAGTACTACGGCCACCGAACCATCCTCTTCGTCGATGAAGTGCATCGGTGGAACAAAGCCCAACAGGACGCGCTTCTTCCGTGGGTGGAGAACGGCACCGTTATCCTTATCGGCGCTACGACCGAAAACCCCTTTTTCGAGGTCAACAGACCGCTGGTCAGCAGGAGCAGGATTTTCCAGTTGACCCCGCTCACTTCGGATGATCTGAGAAAAATCGCGGACCAGGCCCTTCAGGACCGAGAGCGCGGCTACGGCAGCTATACGATCGAGTTCGAGCCGGGCGCGTTGGAACACCTGATCGAGGTGGCCGACGGAGACGCCCGCAGTCTTCTTAACGCGCTTGAACTGGCTGTCGAGACAACCCCCGATCGGTTTCCTCCGCCCGCGCACCAGCCAATCTATATCTCTACCGAAATAGCGGAAGAGAGTATTCAGAGAAAGGTGGTCCTCTACGATAAGGAGGGGGACTACCATTTCGACACCATCAGCGCGTTTATCAAATCGCTGCGGGGCTCCGACCCCGACGCGGCCCTCTATTGGCTTGCCAAAATGGTGGAAGCCGGTGAAGACCCCGGATTTCTATTCAGACGGATGCTCATCCTCGCCGGCGAGGATGTCGGTATGGCCGATCCTCATGCAATGGTAATTGTAGAGGCGGCAGCCGCGTCGTTCGATCGAATAGGAATGCCGGAAGGACGGTACCACCTGACCCACGCCGCCCTCTACCTGGCAACCTGCCCAAAATCCAACTCGGCAATGGGTTTTTTCGATGCTCTGGACACAGTCAGGAACGAGCCGTCGGGGGATGTGCCCGATCATTTGAAGGACGCGAACAGGGACAAAGAAGGGTTCGGACACGGTAAAAACTACCTCTATCCCCACGCCTATCGCGACCATTGGGTGGCCCAGCAGTATCTCCCCTCCGCCCTGCAGGGGCAATTCTTTTATCGACCGAGTAATCAGGGGCATGAAGCAACGATCCGGGAAGAGGTGGTGAAAAAACGTGAAGCCCAGCTGGAAGCCGGTTTTGATGCCCCATCGCAGGAAATTCTAACCTATTCCCCCCGAGAGAAGACACGTGAACGGTGGTTTCAAAGACTGACGGAAGGCAGAGGAGCGGTTCTCTCCTCTATCCGCGAGACCCTGTTCGCTTCACTTTCTCTCAAGCGGCACTTCCGGCTTCTTATTATGGAACAAGGTGCCGGGTTTCTGGTTTGGGAGGGGCTCCGCAGGACCCCTGAAGGCGGCACATGGGTCCTTTCCCGTTCAAACAGACAGAGTGAAATTATCAGCCGATATGCCGAATCTCTTTCCGAAACGGAACGTCCCATTATTGTCGAAAAACAGTTGAGCGATTTTGCATCCGAAGCATCCAAAGAACCCGGAGAGGGAGGCCCCGTCCGTTTTGAAGCAATAGCCGGGTTCAACGCTCTCCTGAGAAACGAAGATAAGAAACAGGCAGTGGGTGAGTTGTATTCCCTGCTTGCCGGCGAAGGGGAATTATCGCTCGCGGAAGCGGTCCCCTATCGGTCCACTCGGCTCTCTTCCTTTCTACAAACCGAGATGAAAGATCGGTCCCTTCTTCCAAAAATCTACAATGTTGAAGAAATCCTCTACTCGCTGCCGGACAATCCCCTAACAAACTGGAGAGAAAAAGATATCGAAGACCACCTCCGCAAAGCCGGCTTTTCACAGATTACCCTTCACACCAAGGAGTACGCGGAACAACGGTACCTTACCGAAAAAGATATCCGAGAATGGCTCAAAGAGAGCGATAACGAGACTACGTACGGTACTCTCTTAAAGCGTACGGTCACCACAAAGGAATATGCCGAGATTGAAGAGACACTCCTTAAAACGCCGGCCGATAGATCACTCGAATGGAAACGGACAATCCTTTTTATTCACGCGGTAAAAACTGAAAAAAAAGTTCTTGAACGGAATGGTTGACAAAATTATATTAATTATACATGATTCTTCACCTGGTTAACGGCAGGTTCCAAAGAAAACGCGGTGGCTATAGTTCAATCGGTAGAGCACCAGATTGTGGTTCTGGTTGTTGCGGGT
>CAZJBZ010000254.1:0-7008 GCA_964543975.1 uncultured Spirochaetales bacterium | reverse complement strand
AGGACGAACTTTCTATTGTTCATGAATATATGGGTATTCAGAAAATCAATTATCCTGAATTATTCACGTATGAAATAGATGTGGATGAATCGCTTGCACAGTATACAATTATCAAAAATACCCTGCAGCCTATCGTAGAGAACAGCATTTTCCATGGTTTCTCCGACGGAGATCGGAAAGGAACAATCACCATCACGACCCGTGAAGAGAGCGGCAGGCTGCACATAGAGGTAATGGACAACGGTGCCGGGATAACGGATGAGGAACTGAAAATCTTAAACCGTACGCTTACCAACGGAACACTCACGGAAACATCCTTAGACCATGGTTTCGGTATCCATAATGTAAACAAACGATTGAAGCTGCACTTCGGGGAAGCGGCCGGGATCATATGCGGCCATAACAACTCACAAGGGTTCATTGCGCACATCTATATTCCCAAGAGAGAACTAAAACCAAAGGAGTTGTAACGTGGTAAAGGTGTTAATAGTAGAAGACCACCGGCTTACCCTGGATTATTTGATCAATGATATACCATGGAGCGAACATGAGGTTGAAGTTGTCGGAAGCGCCTACAACGGACAAAAGGCTTTGGATTTCATAGCAGAGAACCAAGTGGATTTGGTAATTACCGACATACGCATGCCCGTCATGAACGGACTGGAACTGCTAAGAGAGCTAAATAAAACGGAGCCGCGGATCAAATCTATTATTTTGACTGCTCATGATGATTTTTCATACGCAAAAGAAGCAATCCGCTACGGTGTTTCCGATTTTGTGTTAAAACCGATTAATGATGAAAAATTACTCGATGTCGTTCATAGTATACGTGACAAAGTCTATCGCGAAAAAGAGGTTGAGCGGGATTATGAATCGCTGAAGCAAGATATTGTAGAGAGCTTACCGCTTCTGCGGCGGGACTTTTTTCGAAAGTTGGCTGAAGGCTACTACGAGGATGAATATGAAATACGCTCGGTAGCTTCTCTGTTCCATATCGAGTTCCCATATTCACATGTTGCCGTACACATGTTTTGTATTGATGATTTCCGTCAGAATGTGATGAAGCTGCCGCTGAAACAACGAGAGTTATTAATGTTAGCTTTGCAAAAAAGACTCGAGGATAATCTATTACAATCTTATCAGGGTTTCAGCATTATCGAAGACGATCGGATTGTTGCTTTCTATAGTTTTGCCGAAGCAGCTATTAAAAAAACGTCGATGTCCGGAGAGCCTTCAGGAGAGGTCCCACAATCACTGCTCGACAATATCGCGGAGTTTCAGCTGCACATCAAACGGAAGTACAATCTTACCCTGTCGGTCGGTTTGAGTACTATCAAAAACGGCCTTATACGTTTTTCTGCTTGTTACCAGGAGGCTTCCAGAGCTATTAATCGTCGTTTTTTTAACGGCAAAGGCAGTTTGATCGATAGTGCAACGGATGTTACGGATATGGAAAAGTATTATATTCCGGTGTCCTTTCAAAAAAAAATAGTCGATGCAACGGTTTCCGGCAATAAGAATGAATTGGAAATGGAGCTCGATCGGCTGTTTCATTTTATCAAGTTAAATCCGGACCTGCAGATCATGTGTGTCAAGGACTACATCCATAATGTCATCTTTCAAACCCTTGTTTTGCTGAAAGAGGCCGGTCTTATAACGATGGATACGATCCGGTCGACCATGAATTCCGCCTCAGGCATCGAAAAAGCCGAAACGTTGGAAGACCTTTTTTCTCAGTTGCTCCAAAATCTTCTCAGCGATTTATCACACATCGTCAACGAAAGAATTTCGGCAAAAGAAGACTTCCCTATAAAAAAGGCCATGCATTATATCGGCATCCATTTTGCTGAGCCTCTTACAGTCGAAAAAGTCGCCGGAGTAGTCAGGCTCAACCCCTGTTATTTTTCCCATCTCTTCGGTAAAATAACCGGTACCTCTTTTTGTACCTATATATTGGATGTGCGCATGAAAAAGGCGCTTGAGCTTATCAAGAACCCCGGCACGTCGATCAAAGAAATCGCGTACTCTACCGGATTCAAAGACCCGAAATATTTCAGCAAGCTCTTTAAAGAGCACACCGGTGAAAGCCCCTCGGAATACCGTTCGGGGGTTTCCGCAGAGGTCATGTGAACCGAGCGATACCGAAAAACATGAAAGAGGTTGTTCTTCTTATGGCCGTATAACGAAGCGCGTTACCAACGGGCGCGGTTTTAGTCTGTCCGGGTCCAGACGCTGGTTATCCGTTTCTCGTTACTAATTCACCTTCGATATATCTGTGAATGATGCCGGAGATGAGAGTCTGATAAGGGACACCCATTTCCATTGCTTTCTTTTGAATTCCCTTATAATCGTGGTCGTAAAGACGTATCGTGACTCGTTTGTCTTTTTTAAAGGTGTTTTTGGCCATGGCTTTGATATTTTCTATTTCCTTCTTCGATGGTGTAGAAAATTTCATCCTTCCACTTTCATAGGCATCCAGAATATCTTTTTCTTCTTTATTGTATTTCATTATTGCCCTCCATGCTCTCTTTGGTAATCTTTTGTTGCTTTTCTGCTTGGGATAATTGTCTTTAAAAAAATATGCTCTTCACTCAATATATGCGGGACTAAATAAATATACTCCTCAATGTTAACAAAATAAATTTTTTGACCTGGATGGTCTGCGACTTTCCAAACCTCTCCCTGAGAAAGATGAAAAACTACTTCTTCAAAAGATATTTCTCTTTCTTTTTTCAGCCATTCATTTTTTTCTGGATTCCACTCGTATTTCATAATCACAGCGTACATCTTTTCCATGTACAATTCAATATCTGAATTGCAAGGATAACGTTCACTTGAGTTGCATAGCGGATTAGGGCAAAGATGTAATACTGCTACTGTTTTATATCCAGTTTGGTGATTTAACAAATACGAATTCAAATAGATTCCGCTATGTCTGCTCCAAGTGGTTGTTCTACTGCTCTTATTCTATAAAAACTCTAATATATCAATATAAAAATGACGAAAATACAATAAAATATAGAAAAATGTTGATAATAACTCAACGTTAGGTTATTATATAGATAGTGATACTCATCTACCCACGGTAGAAGGAGCTGAGGGACCGATTAACACTCGGGTCCCTTTTTTGTTGCATTTTTATATTTCGTGCAATAGTATGTATAATTCTTTTGCCCGGTTACATAGAAAGCTGTTAATAGAAAGTACTTTTTAGGAATTCTTTTTAGGACAACAATATATCTACCTTCTGGATAAAAAATGTAAGTTTTTTCTATCATCTTGCCTTTTTTATCAAAAACATTTTCTACCCATTTTAATAGGTCAGTGTTGGTTGAATTTTCGATTAATGTTTTAAGCCATGGAAGTCTTTTTGCGCGTTTAAAATCTAATAGTCTACTATCTTTTCCTCTGCTAACTATATGCCAAAATCCTTCTTCAAATTCTGAATCAATAATACGGTTATCAAATACGACAGGGAGATTCTTATATTTAAGATTTGAAGATTTTATATCTTTATAGATTGTGATCAAGAATACATTTATTATTTACGATTAATGCTCTGTAGAATAAATCTTTTTTCTCAAAAAAGAGGTCAATTAATCTTAAGTAAAAAGCAATATTTTTTTGTGAAACTTTTGTCCACTTTAATTCGCCTCTGCAATTATAATTATTTTTTAATTCCGTTATTTCTTTAGATAAATTACGTACTTTTTTTTCGGGATATTGGATTGCACCAAGCGACATCAATGGATTATTATCATTAGGAAGATGACAACTCTCATCACAATAAATATTGATGAACAAAAAAATCCTCCATACAGCTAAAAGAAATAAGAAATTGCTAATCAATGAAAGTATAGCATTTATAATTTAATAATTAAAGATTTTTATGTTTATGACTGAGAAAAAATCTTTATGCAGTAGAACGCCCATCACCTGCGCAATCGCAGAAGCTTAAGCTACGAGAAGGCGTCTGGTGCATGCGCCAGGTTCTGCCGGTTAATTCGGGGAAAGCGATTTTCCCCGGTTTTTAGCTACAGGCCTCAATTTTTACGGTTTTTTTATTGACCTCTCGGATCATTTTCCCTACCATAGTAAACCAATTGTACGAAGGAGAATATCATGAAATACTATGTAAACATAAATGCTGCAAAAGATGGAAATGGTTCTGAAGAGAGACCATTCCGGTCAATAAACGAGGCGGCCAAACAGGCGCTTCCCGGTGATGAAGTTCTGGTATCACCGGGTATTTACCGGGAATATGTTGATCCGGTTAATGCCGGTACTGAAGATGCCCGGATTACGTACACCAGTACTACTCCGCTTGGTGCCGTGATCACCGGCGCTGAAGAGGTGAAAGCCTGGCTGCATTATGATGGTAATGTCTGGGTAACCAGGATTGCAAACAGTTTCTTTGGCAGCTACAATCCTTATACCACTTTGGTTTATGGCGACTGGTATTTTTCGACACCGAATAAGCATACCGGTTGTGTTTATCTAAACAACAAGGCTTTGTACGAAGCTGTTACATTGGAAGAATGTATCAAGGGTGAAGTATATGAGTGCAGCTGGGTACCTGAGGACTCCGTTTATAAGTGGTATACCGAGCAGGATGAAGAATCCGATGAAACGATACTTTATGCAAATTTTCAGGGTAAGGACCCCAATCAGGAAAATGTTGAGATCAATGTCCGCCGCATGTGCTTTTTCCCATCCAAAACCGGTATTGGTTATCATACTGTCAGCGGTTTTACGTTTGATAAAGCTGCTACCACCTGGGCACCGCCTGCCGCTTTCCAGGACGGAATGATTGGTCCTCACTGGAGCAAAGGCTGGATTATTGAAGACTGTGAAATTTCCAACAGCAAGTGCTCCGGCATTTCCCTCGGCAAATATCTTGATCCTGACAACAATCATTACTTTACCAATAAGTATGTCAAGAGTCCAACCCAGATGGAACGGGACGCGGTTTGCCGCGGTCAATATCACGGGTGGATGAAAGAAAAAGTCGGCAGTCATATTGTCCGCCGCTGCAATATTCATCACTGTGAGCAAGGCGGCATCATCGGCCGTATGGGCGGCGTATTCAGTATTATCGAGGACAATCATATCCACCATATCAACAATATGATGGAGCTTGGCGGAGCAGAAATTTCCGGCATCAAAATGCATGCAGCTATCGATGTGATCATGCGTCGAAATCATATCCACCATTGTACAATGGGAATCTGGTGTGACTGGGAAGTACAGGGAACTCGAATTACCCGGAATCTGCTGCACGATAACCAGCGCCCGGCTTTTGCCAAAAATCTCACAGGAGGCATGATGTCTCAGGACATATTCATAGAAGTTAGCCATGGTCCGACCCTGATTGACAACAATATCATGCTTTCCGATGCCGGTGTTCGTTTTGCAACACAAGGTGTGGCAATGGTCCACAACCTTATCTGCGGTGCTTTAACTTGTGTCGGCGGGGGAACAACCTGGCGATATACTCCATATCATATCCCGCACCGTACGGAAGTTATGGGGTTTAAGACCATTCTTCATGGTGATGACCGTTTCTACAACAATATTTTTGTCCAGAAATGGCCTTCTGATGACTATGTGATTTACAGGGACCAGGATACCAGAACTGAGCCGGAAAACAGAGGTGTCGGCACTCATGTTTTTGATGAGTATCCGACCTACGATGAATGGATTGCGCAATTTGATTTTACCAATCGCCCGAATATGAGGGCCCTGGAGTCTGTCCATTTCAGCCATTTGCCGGTTTGGTGCGAAGGGAACGTCTATCTTAACGGCGCCCGGCCCGGTAAAAATGAGGTGAATGGATTGTTCGTAGAAGGCAATGATCAGAAAGTCAAAGTAGAGCTCAAGGAAAAAAACGGTCAATATAATCTGGAGACAAATCTGTATGAGAAGCTGAAGGATTTTAGGGATCGGATGATCCACACCGAAATTCTTGGAAGGGCCTTCGAACCGGAAGCACTATTTGAAAATCCGGATGGAACACCGATACGCTTTGACAAGGATTTCTTCGGTAATCATCGCGGTGTTGATGTTCTACCGGGACCATTTGCGGCAGCTTCCGATACTATTAACCTGTGACACCACCTTGTCCAGGCAGTGGTATCGTCGTACAATAAACACGTGGTCAAACGGAAACTCCCCATCGGGATTCAGGATTTTGTCTCAATTCGGGAAGACGACTACCTCTACATTGATAAAACCGAACTCATCTACCGGCTGGACTTGAATGCCGAAACCTATACCTCAATCGACGAATACGACAAACCGCTGCTGTCCACCATCGGTAACCCACAGCTCCACGAAGAATCCAAACAATACTTAAAGCCGTTTTTCAGGGTCCTCAAGAGCGCCGACGCCCACCTGAAGTTCGCCTTTATTACCGGTGTCACCAAGTTCGGTCAGGTAAGTGTTTTTTCCGACTTCAATCAGCTGATCGACCTTTCCATGCACAAGGAATACATCTCGCTCTGCGGCATCACCGAAGAGGAGCTGCTTGACGTCTTCCGGTCGGAGATCGACGGGATCGAACTGCCGGCAAGCGCCTTTGCCGATTATCGGGTCGACCCGGACAGGCCGGTCCCGGTCATTTATCAAAGTGGGTATTTGACGATTAAAAGTTACAATAAACGGCACGGCGGCGGAGGCATTGGCGTAGATTGACGACAAGGGCTATCTGCTTCCCTTTGGGACTGAAGCGTCACCCGGCGGTGGACCGGTATTCCTCTCACGAATAACCACATCCCGCTTACGCTCAATCTCTTCCGTGACCGATGGTTCATTGGAAGCAAGAAAACGGTTTGCAACTCGGACAATTTCCATACCGGCACGAAAAGCATGGGCCGTTGTAATCGGGATTTCCTAAAAGCAATCGGTTTCAATTCTATCCCCCACTCGACGATTACTCTTGCTCCGTTCGGATATTTACTAAAGCAAAAGCCACCACCTCTGGTGGTGGTCACATGTAGGCTATGCCTT
>CAZJBZ010000253.1:0-7013 GCA_964543975.1 uncultured Spirochaetales bacterium | reverse complement strand
CTTAAGGCAAAGCCTAACTGTGACCACCACCAAAGGTGGTGGCTTTTGCTTTAGTCAAATGAATACGATTGAACAAGAAATAAACAGGCGGCGGACATTCGCCATCATCAGTCATCCCGACGCGGGCAAGACCACACTGACGGAGAAGTTTCTCCTCTACGGAGGGGGCATCCATACCGCCGGAGCGGTCAAAAACAACAAGATAAACCGAAACGCCACCTCCGATTTTATGGAAATCGAACGGCAGCGCGGCATATCGGTTGCCACCTCGGTCATGAGCTTTGAATACGGCGGTAAGACCATCAATATCCTCGATACACCCGGCCACAAAGATTTTGCAGAGGACACCTACAGGACCCTCACCGCGGTCGACAGCGTCATTCTCGTCGTCGATAGTGCAAAGGGCGTAGAGGAACAGACCGAAAAGCTGATGGATGTGTGCAGGATGCGCAGCACTCCCGTCATCATTTTTATCAACAAATTAGACCGGGAGGGGAGACCCCCCATCGAACTGTTGGACGAACTGGAAAAGAAGCTTGAAATCTCCGTACGGCCGCTTACCTGGCCCATCGGTATGGGGAACGGTTTTAAAGGCGTGTACAACCTGCACAAAAACAACATCAGCATCTTTACATCGGGGAAAACCCGTATCGAAGAGGACCGTCTGACGGTGGATGATATCGATTCGGCGGTCCTCGATGAAAAGCTCGGCTCCGATGCCGGACGGCTGCGCGAAGACGTGGAACTGATCGAAGGGGTCTACGACGAGTTTTCAGTAGAAACGTACCGCAGCGGTACGACGGCACCGGTCTTCTTCGGCAGCGCCTTGAATAATTTCGGCGTCCGCGAGCTGTTGGAAACCTTTATAGAGATTGCGCCGCCGCCCCAGAAGCGGGAAACGGACATCCGGGTCATCCACCCCGAGGAGGAGAAGTTCAGCGGGTTCGTATTCAAGATACACGCGAATCTCGATCCGAAACATCGCGACCGTATCGCTTTCCTGCGCGTCTGTTCCGGCACGTTCAAGAAGGCGAAAACGTTTCAGCATGTCCGGCTTAAGAAAGATGTACGCTTCTCCAACCCCTATAATTTTATGGCGGACAGTAAAAACACGGTCAGCGAGGCGTTCCCGGGGGATGTCGTCGGCCTGTATGACCGTGGCGATCTTAAAATAGGCGACACATTGACCGAAGGAGAGCCGCTTACCTTTCGGGGCATCCCTCAGTTCTCGCCGGAAATTTTCAAGGAACTGGTCAATACCGACCCCATGCACTCCAAACAGCTGGATAAGGGCATCCTGCAGCTGACCGAAGAGGGTGTGGCCCAGCTGTTTATCCAGGACCGGGGACGGAGGAAGATAGTGGGTACGGTGGGAAATCTGCAGTTCGATGTCATCAACTACCGCTTAGAGCATGAATACGGCGCTTCCTGTCAATTCGTTCCATTAGGATTTACTAAGGCCCGATGGATCGTTTCCGACGATCAGAAAAAACTGAACGATTTTATGAAGTACAGGGAGCACCAGATCGCCCACGACAACGACGGGAACCCGGTCTTCTTCGCCGAATCGGAATGGATGCTTCGACGGACCATCGAGGACAATCCCGACATTCAATTCCACTTTACCAGCGAGTTTAAAACCGACAAAGATCCGCACCGGCAACCGCAGCCATCCTACCGGTAGACGCCCCACCATGGTCGACAGCCAATGCCGATAACCCCTTCACTTCGGCCGTTCCGCTAAGAAGGCGCCGACAAAGATGATGCTGCAGCAAACAAGCGCCGCCACTGAGGCCCCTTTATACGAACCGGAAAGATCGAGGGAGAGACTGTAGAGATAGGGACCGACGGCACTGGCGGCCACCCCAAAGGAGGTTGCAAAACCGGAAACCACTCCCAAATGTTTTCGGCCGAAAAAGCGGGGCCAGGTAAGGTTGCCGTTGACCCCGAACATCCCCTGGTTCATTCCCAGTCCAAAGATTATCAGTACGATAGGTCCGCCGCTTCCTAACAGAATCATTCCGATGCTGAGAAGGATTAGACCGAGGACCTGGACCATCAGGAGGTACTTTAGTTTTATGTAGTCACTTGACCAGCTTCCCAAAAACTGGAAAGCCACCGCCACCATGGAAGCAGGAAAAAAGACCGCCACTGCCTGCTCTCGAACGAGACCCGACGTCTCGAATATCGAAACAATATGAAAGGTAATCGCCGTCCCGATGAGGCTCCCGGCAAAAATACCGGTGGTGAAAATCCAGAAGACGAGGGTCCGCCTGGCTTCCTGGAGGGTAAAATCCCGGACCGCGTGAATTTCGGGGTGGTCCTTTTTTGACGTCGTCACCTCTTTGCCGTCGGGAATAAGTCCGTGGTCCTCCGGCTTGTTGCGGTAAAAGATACCGGCCAAAAGTGCAAAACCGACCCCTATAATCAGCGCAATGATCCTCCACGCGTTTTGCCAACCCACCATCTCGATGAAGGCTTCGAAAATCCGAGGGGAGTATGAAAAACCGAAAGAGATGGAAACCCCAAGAATCGCATTGGACATTCCCCGCCGTTTCTCGAACCACTGCATGATCATGTTCCGGGAGATCAAGGTGAGAGTACCTTGTCCGAAAAATCGTAAAAAGAAAAATCCGAGGCACATGACAATAAACGGGATGACATACCTGCCGAAAGAAGGGAGAAGAGTGCTTAATCCGGCGGAGATATCGGCGGAAAAGGAAAGATAGACCAAAACCAGCCCCAACAAGAAGCTGACCACAATAGCCATGATCCGCGGACCGAACCGGTCGTACAGTTTACCTGCCTTTGTTATAAGAAAGGCACTCCCGGTTGTCCCCACCATGTACGCGAGGCTTAAGAACTGCCGGGGCAGACCTAATGAGTCGATGAGGAAATCGGTGAAGACCGAGACACCGACTGTCTGTCCCGGGACACTCATGAGAACGCCGATGGTCCCCGCTCCCAGGACCATCCAGCCATAAAAAAAGGGCCAACGGCCCGGATCAAAGGGGAAGTTTTTCGTTGTTTGCTTCAAAATTGATGTTTTACCTTTTTAATTTATTGGACGCGTCTGTTCGTCTCCTTTATAATAGTACGATACAGGGGAGAACGGCAAGTAATGGCAAAAGAATCACGCGGGAAAACCGCCAAAAACGCGCGCACATTCAGGACTCGTTACGGACCGTGGGCGGTCATAGCAGGCGCTTCGGAGGGTTTGGGGGCAGCATTCGGCCGATCGACTGCAGCACGCAGCTGCAACCTGGTAGTTGCCGCCCGGCGGGAAGAACCGCTCAAAGCGTTGGCATCTGAGCTGCGGGCGAACTACGGAGTAGAGGTGAGGCCTCTGCCGCTCGACTGTTCCGAGCCCGGGGCTATCGAACAAATCGATGAGGCAACCAGAAATCTTGATGTGGGGCTGCTGATCTACAACGCGGCATTTTCCAACATCGGTCTTTTTTTAGAACGGGAAAAAGCCGACCACGAAAGGCTTATCCGGACAAACTGTCTTGGACCGGCGCGCTTTGCCCACTATTTCGGCAGAAGGATGAGATCGCGGGAGAGAAGTGGAATTATCCTAATGTCTTCGATGAGCGGTTTCCAAGGCTCCCCCTGGGTCGCCCACTACGCGGCGAGCAAGGCGTACAACATGGTCCTTGCCCAAGGGCTCTGGTATGAATTGCGGCAGGACGGCATCGATGTGGTCGCCTCCTGTCCCGGCCCCACCGATACACCGGGCTGGAGAGACAACCTGGGAGGGAAAGCGGTAAAATCATTCCCGCCGGTTGCCGACCCGGAGAAAGTGGCCGAAGAGACGTTAAACGGATTAGGCAAAAAGGTAATCGTCATTCCCGGAGGGATCAATAAAGTCGCATCGTTTCTCATGCGCAAGCTGATGCCGCTGCGAACGGCAATCAGGACCATCGCAAAGAGTACAGGAGGGATGTACGCCGGTCGGGATTAAACGATGTGCCGCGGCGAGAAAGAGAAGGTGGTAGTCAGCTGACCCCGACAGGGTCAGAGTGATTGACTGCAATTTGCGGCCGTTCTAAGGCCCGCCGTCCTAAGTATCGGTGCTTTCATCATTCTCGAGGCCTCCTCCCCGCACCGAACGGAGCTCTTTTCTCCGATGTTCTTCCAGCCAGGTAACAATGTCCCGAAAAACTTCATTCTTATTCGGCTCACTGTCCAGTTCGTGATAGGCGCCCTCATACAATTTTATTGTTTTATCGGAGCTCGAAACCTTGGAAAAAAACTGTTCCGTTTCTTCAGGATATGCAATCCGGTCAGCCTTACCGTGTAACAGAAGAAGAGGGAGCTTCCAATCGAAGGCGTTTGCCCTGGTCCAGGCACGGACCTTGAGCAGCTCCGTCCCCAATCGAGGGGTGCCTTTTCCGTGGCTGAGCGGATCGTTTTCGATCTCCTCCACAATTTTCTCGTCCCGGCAGAGCCCGTCGCTCTCCACACCGGCTTCCAGGCTGAACCTCGGCCATATTTTATCGAGGATTTTTGCCACGAATAGAAGGAAAGGTGAAATTCCGACATCCCCTAGAGCGGGACCCATGGCAATAATCCCCTCCAGCTTTTCCTGATAGTGCAAACCGTATTCCAGCACCATCAATCCGCCCATACTGTATCCCATAAGAAAAAGTGGCAGCGTGGGAAACTTTGTATGCACAAACTCGATGAATCGGCGGATATCTTCACGATACTCGTCCCACGACCCGATGTATCCCCGTTGACCCGGGGACTGGCCATGCCCTCTCAGATCGCAGCCGTAGAACGCCCAGCCTTTTTCACAGACGGCTTGTACGAGCTGAACATGCCTCCCGCTGTGATCGCCGAGGCCGTGAATAAAAACAACCACCCCGCGAAGCTCTTCGTGAGGAAGCCAACATTGATAATAGAGTTTAATATCTTGATAGCCTTGGAAAACCCCTTCCTTGTGCTCCATATTGCGCTCCTTTTCAGCTTTATACTATGGTGGTGCCGCGTAAATCAGCACGTATTACAACGCAAAATCGTATACTTCTCCGTCAATAATAAACCGAAAATCCATCACTCTCGGCCAAAGGGGTTCAATAAGCCCCTTTTCCCATTCACTCACGTCATCCAAAAGTTCTTCCACCTTCTTAGGATAATCGGCAGCTCTATTGTGCTTCTCTTCCTTATCATGGTCAAGGTTAAAAAGGAGAATTCGATCTGCTTTCTCATCGACAACAAGCTTCCATTCATCCTTGATGACCGCCTTGTTGTAGGCTGCCCGCCAGAAGAGGGCTTCACGCGGTTTGCCCGAAGCAACGCCGCCTGATTCGCGGGGGCCAGATCCACTACTGCCGGTTTCTGCTGTTTTCCCATAACGATCCTCGTCTCCCGGGAGTTTCTCCAGATAAGGCATCAGATTGACCCCGTCATAAACCCGATCTTGAGGCAAGCCGGCTCCTGCAAGAGCCGCCGCGGTGGTAAAAAAATCGAGGAGACTGACCTGATGATGGTAGCGTTGTCCCGGTCGAAGCACATCGGGCATTCGAATCATACAGGGAACATTGATCCCTCCCTCGAAATTGCTGAACTTCCCCCCTTGTAAAGGAGCATTGTCCGTTGCTCCCGTATAGGTTGCGCCTCCATTGTCGCTCGCAAACATTACGATCGTGTTTTGGTCCAAACCGTACTCTTTAAGCGCTTCCATTATACGTCCCACGCCATCGTCCAGCGCCTTGATCATGGCATAGTAGACCCGTTTGTTCTCATCCTCCACGTGAGAAAACAGCTCGTAGTATTCCTTCGGTGCCTGAAACGGAGTGTGGGGAGCACTGAACGGAACGTAGAGAAAGAAAGGTTCCGCCCTGTGCTCTTGCATGAAAGCGATCGCTTCCTCTGCAATCCGATGAGTCAGATACTCATCCTCCCGGATAATCTCATGGTTCCGTCTGACGGCACAGGGCCCTTTCCGCTCCTGAGACCAGATATGTTTGTTGGCAAAATAGTCGTGCCGATAATTGACGATATCGGGGCTGTCTGTGGGGGCATAGAGGGAAAAGGCTTCATAGAATCCGTATTGATAATCGAAACCGCGGTTGGAGGGGATAAACGGCTCATAGTGGCCGAGGTGCCACTTCCCGATTATTCCGGTTGCATAGCCTGAAGACTGAAGCAGCTCTCCTAAGGTGATCTCGGAGGGCGGGAGGCCCTGTTTCTCGACGTCTTCCTGCTTGGGGACCTCGACAGGCTCAACCACAAACCAGCTGCCTGTGTCGATAAAATGTTTGTAGACTAAATATTCAAGCCGATTTTTCGGATAGCGGTTCTGGGGCTGCACTTCAAATCCGTAACGCTGTTGATACCTGCCGGTCAGCATACTCGCCCGAGACGGAGCGCAGATAGGAGAGGTGCAGTAGGCATCGGTAAAAATAACACCCTCGTGTCCGATCGCATCCATATTCGGAGTTTCAACAGTAGTTCCGCCGTAGAGCGACATATCGGTTTTACCCAGATCATCGGCAGTGATGATGATGATATTCGGACGGCGGTCCACCGCCCCGGTTGTCTTACGCTCGGACTCGCTCTGCCTGAGTAAAAACTCCCGTTTCGCCTCGATCGCCTCCTGCTTAAATCGAATTGCGTGCTCCTTGCTTGCAAACGGGAGGAGGAGAAACGTCAAGACCCCCGCCGCCACAGCGACAAGGGGATAGATTATCTTTTTTCGCCTTTTCATGCCGCACATAGTACAAAGAGACGGCAATTGAGGCAATCCCTCTCCCTTGCCTCAATGATAGTAAACGCAGTATTTTTAAAAAGGAGGGCCTATTGAAAGTTTCTCAGGAGGGAGAAAATGAAGGTAGAGAGTTATGATTTCGGAGTAATCGTCATCGATGGGGAGGAGTATACCCACGATCTCATTGTCGACCATGGAAAGTTGTCAAAACGGAAAAAAAAGAAATCGAAACAGTATAAAGTCCGGTACGGTCACACCCCGCTCACCGAAGAGGAAAATATCCCCTGGAACTGTAAAC
>CAZJBZ010000252.1:0-7029 GCA_964543975.1 uncultured Spirochaetales bacterium | reverse complement strand
GGCACAGGTCCGCGGTCGCTGATCTCCTCCGGACCGGTGGTCGCTCTTCCATGGTGCCGATCTTGTTCAACAGTTCGAACAGAGCAGTCATCTTTACCGGTTTGATCAGCTTAAACCGAATGTTGAGTTCCCTGCACTTTTTAACGATGGTAGGATCATCCGAAGAACTGTGAAGCAGAATAACCGGTGACTCCTCCGCTTTTGGGAAAATCGCGTTCCGTACCTTCTCCACCACTTCCAAACCGTTCATAAAAGGCATGTGATAATCGACAATGATTATATCGAAATCCTCCTTCTTTCTTATCATTTCCAAGCCTTCGATTCCGTTAACAGCCGTTTCCGATTCAACCCCATAATAGTTGAGCATATTCGATAGAATCAATCGGTTGTTTTCATTGTCGTCGATGATAAGGACTCTTCTTATAAAATCGATCTTCGGTGGAGAGAAGCTTCTCTTTGGAAGAGTTTTTAACCTCAGTTTAAAAGAAAAGACACTCCCTTCCCCCGGTCCGCTTTCAAGATGGAGGGCGCTGCCCATCATTTCCAACAGTTTGTTCGTGATAGTCAGACCCAACCCTGTTCCGCCGTATTTTCTGGTGGTCGAAGGGTCCGCTTGAGAGAACGATTCGAATATTTTCTCTTTCTGCGTTTCTGAAATACCGATTCCGGTGTCCCGCACCGAAAAGAGGACATCCGCCTCTCCGCCGCGTGATTGGACCACTTTTACTTTCAGCTCTATTTCTCCCTCTTCGGTAAACTTTACACTGTTGCTCGGCAGGTTCATAAGAACCTGGCGCAGCCTAACAGGATCGACCATCACAAAGTTGGGAACTGCGGGGGATACGTCAAGGAGCAGTTCGATGTTCTTTTCATGCGCCTTATATTTAACGACTTCCACCGCCTTTTCAACGATATCGATAAAGTCGCTCTCTTGATAATCGAGCTCAAATTTACCGGCCTCTATCTTCGAAAAATCGAGGATATCGTTGATCAGTCCCATGAGGATTTCAGCCGACGTAGCGATGTTTTCCATATACTGACGCTGGAAACCGGACAGGTTTGTTCTAATGAGGAGGTCGGTAAAGCCGATGATGCCGTTCAGAGGGGTACGAATCTCATGACTCATATTCGCAAGAAAATCGGATTTTGCCTTGCTCGCTTCCCGTGCCGCCTCTTCGGCATTTTTTTGAGCGGTAATGTCGGTCATAACGTTCAGGACACACTTTCTGCCGAAAGATTCTATATACTCCGCGGAAAGAAGTCCTTCGATAAACGACCCGTCCTTTCTCCGAATGGTTATCTCGCGATTTTCGAGTTTTCCTTTCGAACGCAGTTCATCTTTTATCCGTTCGTCTATATCGGGCCCTTGCGGTAACTCCAGCTCCAACGCGGTCTTTCCTATGACTTCCTCCGCGCTATATCCCAATTTTGTAAGAAACGCGTCATTGACGTCCTGAAAGGTCCTGTCGGGCAGATTGTTCAAGGCCATCAAAGCAGGATTACTGCGAAACAGAAGCTGAAACTTCCTTTCACTCTCTTTTATTTCGGCTTCGGCCCGTTTTCTGTGGAGATACGAGCCGACCATTTCGGCCGCGGTATGGAGCAGCCGGACATTTTCATCCTCCCACTCCCTCTCGAACTCCGTCTCGTCAAACCCGATAAAGCCGTAGAGCTCTTCGTCGATACGAAGAGGAATTACCAGGAGGGAACGGATACTCTGCGGCTCGAGTATTTCTCTCTCCTCCCGCGGAAAGCTTTTTATGGGCCCGCGGACCGATTCATTCCGAGACAACAGACGGTGCCATCGACCAAATTCAGGATTATAGGGAACATGTTGCAAGATGGGGTTCTCCAGCTGCGGTTCGACACCTTCGGCGCACACTTCATACCGCTGCCGCATGCATATTCCGTCGTCCGGATCGAAAAAGTTTTCAAAAATGTAGACCCTCTTCACCTGCGATGCCTTTAAAAGAGCGTGAAGCACCGAGGTAAGCGCCTCTTCTTGATCATTGCCGCCTAAGAGGGCCCTGGAGGCTGAATGGATCGCCTCTTCATACTCGAGTCTGGATTTCAGCCGTTTTTCCGCGTTTACCTGTTCGGTTATATCACGGGCGATTCCCACATACTCTTCCACAGTACCGTCCCGGTTCTTTAAGGCCGAACCGTTCGATGTATGCCACCGCCATCGTCCGTCGAGATGTTTCACCCTGTAGCGGACGTCCCGCTTACTCTCTCCCGTCGATACAACCTCTTCCAAAAACGATGCACAGGCTGAAATATCGTCAGGATGAACAAAGAGGGCGAACGATTTTCCCATAACATCCGCCGGGTCGTGGCCTAAGAGGCTTTTCCAGTTCGGCGAGACGTAGGTAAAAACGCCGTCCAAGGAAAGTGAATATATAATATCATTGGCGTTTTCAACAAAAGCACGGAATTTATCGGTTTCCATTCACGGCTTCTCCTTATACCGTTTTGCTTTTTCGGCAAAAAGGGCTATCATCGGTTCCATTGTCGGGTTTTCCGCGTCATCAAAAACAAGCGGAAGATAGGGAAAACCGGTTTGTTCAAAAGCCTTTTGATTTGACAGTATCCAGTCCGCGTTATTACTCGGCATGCAGCCGAACGGCATTGCGTTTACTATACCATGATATCCTTCGGAAAACCATGTTTTAGCGGTTGCAATACTTAAAATAGCCTCTCCGATCAGGTCCGGAGAATAATCACCGTCGAGATGGGTAAAAAGATGAGGGATGGTATGATCGACAGGAATATCGATGAGTCCTGAAACGGAATTATAAAGCCTTTGCATTCGAGCATACTGATACCCGGCCGTTATTCCATAGACAACACGGTCCTTCAACAAAGATGGAGTAACGACCGGTTTCCCTTCTCGTCGTGATTCATGAAGACGGACAAAGGTGGTGTAATTGATCCATTCGGCAAGAGTAGCGGTAACCGTTTCACAACCGAACTCCTCGAGTCTTCGCGTCAGCCGGCGATTACTCTGTTCATGCATCCGTAGATAGATTTCTCCGATGATACCGATGAGCGGTTTGCGAGGAACGGTGGTATCGATAATTGAAAGAAACTGCCCGGCAAGTTCTCGAAGGAGGATTTTTACCGGAGCGAACGAGGAGAAGAAGTTCGTTCTTTCGCCGGCATACTCATGCAGGGTTTCACACAATTTCGACAGCGCTTTTTCATACAGGCTGTCCGCTAAACCCGTTTCTAGCTCATACGGGCGGCTTCGCCGGACGAGGCGGTTTAGAATATCTCCGGCTACAATACTGTTCCAGAGCACCACACGGAGGGCCCTTCCTTCATCTCGGGTTATCTGGCCCCCTAATGTGTATGAATCCTTGGTGGTGGGGGAAACGATAATCACTTCTTCAAAACCTTCACGCCGCAGGACCATGTCGATTGCGGTATGGTACTGACCGAACCTGCACGGTCCGTGCGCCTGAGGATAGATAAGGACATACGAGTCGAGTCCGCCCCTTCTCTCCTTCTCCTTACGAAAAAAGGTAAGGATGTCGGAGAGGGTAACAATATACGGGTAACACTCCCTTCCGGAAGAGAAACGCTTTCCGGTCTCAATTTTCGACTGCTCCCCTGACGGAAGGAGTGAAACAGTCGTTCCCAGTACCCCTCCGATTCCCGCGGCCATGGTGTGAGTGGTTGCGTGGTCCATAAGAGGGGCGACGATGGTTTTTCCTTTCAACGATACTTCACGGTTCGATACCGGCATGACTATCCGAACGACTCCTTCTTTCATTCCGTTTCACGACGACCTCTCATCCGTGTTGAAAAAGGAAAAGTCTTGCAATACGAACGAATAACATCGTGAAATGCTTCCAATCGTGTGACCATTCCCGCCCGCGCGCTGTGCGCGTCCAGCTCTAATTCGAGGTACGGTTTCCGTCCTCCGCTTTCCATGATTTCCTCAATGTATTTCGACAGGAAAGAATCGGGACCGCAGCCGAAATTACTGATAATAATGGGGAACAATCGGGGCCGGCCCGCGCAGAAGATCACGGCACGGAGAATTTCCGCCCCTTCACCCCAATACATGTTTGGATATTTATCCAGGATAGGTATATCCGAAATCGGGAGAAAATCCATGGGGACCGCGGTTAATCCTAATCGCGAGAGTTCCCTGCCGATCCGTAAATTGAGTTCCGGATCGTGCAGCATATAGGGCCTTCCTATAACCGCGACCGCTATATCGCTGCCCAGGCCGGGCCCAATCTTTTCGGACCACACTGTCCGCAGCCGCTCCTCAAACAGATGCTGGTTCTCAAATCCTTTACAAACGGCCCGTTTCATCGCTTTCAGTGTTAATCCGAAACGAGGGGAGAGACATTCGTACAGTTCATCGGCTATGGCTTTATCCTGCCCTCTCAAATGGAGTATCGGATGAAGAACACGCGGCTCATTCTTTATATTAAGGGGATGTCGTACCGTGAAGTAGGTTGCCTGCGTCCAGGGACAGAGCAGTCCCGGTTCTTCCGGCTCGGTCGCCGGTATATCCAGTATGACCGGGACCCATAGATAACTCTCTCTATCCTTTTTCATCGTTTTGAGGGCGTGCGCGATATGGCCGGTACTGACAATTTTGGAAAAGCAGAAGTTTGTCGGTGTCGTTTTCGACCCCATTCCGATCATCTCTTCGGTTGTTTTCAATTCCCATACCGGTTCAATTCCTAACTCGGAGAAAAGACCGTGAAAAAAGGGACCGAATTGGTGCATAGAAAGGTGTCCCGGGAGAATGATCTTTCCAGTCCCCGTAAATGAATCCGCTGTTTGTAGTGCCCTTTCGAAGCACCTCTTCCTGTGAATAAAGTAGTTTGGGGCCTGATTTACCCCCGGCGGTCCCGGCTCATATCGGCCGCAGCGGTCTCCGAAAACAAGTTCCACTTCATCATGCCCGTCGCCGCCGTTTCCACTCGCCTCACCGCACGAAGAGCCGTCGCCTCCACGTCTACTTACTCCGCCGTCGCCGCGCCCACTCCTGCCGCAGTTAACGGCTGGAAAAGCGTAAATTTGGAGTTTACAGTGGTTGGAACAGTGCGGAACCGAGCAACTCCTTTCCGAATATCGCAGCTCCTCATCGAACAGTTCGAGCCCTCGAAAAGCGGACAGGGAGACCGATACGTCCTTTTGCATCCCCTCCTGAGGGCCGCTGCTCATTCTATTACGTGCGTAGAGTGCGGCACCTAATGCTCCGAAAACTTCACTATGAGGGGGAACGACAACTAAGGAGCCGGTAACTTTTTCAAAAGCGGCTGTTACGGCCTTATTTTTCGAAGGACCGCCTAAAAAGAGAATATGTTTTCCAATCTTTCTGTTTTCAACCACCCGATTGATATAGTTGTGTGCTACCGCCAAAGAAAGGCCGGCGCAGATATCATTAATTCCCGCTCCCTGCTGCAGAGCGGTCGTTACCCCCGATTCCATGAAGACGGTGCATCGATCACCTAAATGAACCGGAGCTTGTGACCGCAGCGCCGTCTCCTGAAATTGTCCGGCAATGTCGATTTGGAGTTTCTCCGCCATCTCTTCCAAAAAACTGCCCGTGCCCGCCGAACATATCTTATTCATGTTAAAATCGACCGACCGACTTTCCGAAAGAGCGATGTATTTCGAATCCTGTCCTCCCAGTTCGAATACGGTGTCTGTTTCCGGAGCGTATGTCGCGGCGGAGAGTGCGTGCGCGGTTATTTCATTGATGATGTAATCGGCACCGACAAATCTACCTACCGGATATCGACCGGACCCGGTCGCCGCCGCGCCTTGGATGGTGATTGATTTTCCGAATGCGGAATAGATCGCTTTCAACAACTTTTTTACCGCTTCGAGAGGTTTTCCTTCGGTCTTGATATACTCCTTGAACACTATTCCGCACTCTTGCTCGAAAAACCGATTACCGGAATTCGGTCCGTCTCTCGGCCCCAACACCTCCGACCCCAATTGGGTCCCTTCCCCCGGAAAGTCGGCGATCAAGACACATTTTGAAGAGGTGGAACCGATATCAATACCTAAGAAAAACTTTTCGGGAACGGACCGATGGGGCTGCTTCCTGCCCGAAATGGACCGCGCTGACCGCCACGTAGCCGGCATGGGCCGTTCGGGATCATCCTCATTGGAACAGGTCCCTACTCGGGCGCCCTCCCTTATGGAAGAAGAAGAATGATTCGGTTCAAGTCTTTCGGTCCTTGCCGGTTGCTCCCCAAGGATACTGTTTTCGATAGTGGAAAGCGCAATACTGTTTCGTCTTTCTTTTTTTATCGATAAAAGCGCGGCCCCATACGCCTGAATGGCGTATGGGTTTTGGGGAACAGTCAATTCGGGGAAGTAATCTTCAAAGAAAGAAGCAAGGATGGGATTGAGCCCTCCCCCGCCCACAAGTACCGCCCGGCCGGCCGGAAGGAGCGTATCCTTGACAAGATCGGTCATATAGGTGTTGACCAGTCCCTTCACAATCCCCGCAATGATATCTTTTTCAGGTTTACCGGCATTTCCCCAGTGGATAATGTCGGTTTTCGCGAAAACGGTACAGCGGGTCGCTATGGTTACGGGATCGGTAGAAGTTTGTCCCGCTTTGATAAATCGAATAAGTGCCTGTTCGATCATTTCCGCCGAATCGGTGACACCGGTTGCCCGGACCTTCGATTCGAACATCCGCAGGGCCTGTACATCGATAAAGGAGCCGGTCCCTGCCGCGCACGCGGAGTTCAAGAGATACTTTTCAACTTCTCCGTTACGAAGAAGCAGCAGAGCACCGTCCTGTCCTCCGAAAGAGACAACCGAACGGACATCCGGAAAACAGTATGTTACCCCTTCCGCCTGCGCTTGAGCATCCCAATAAAAAGGAGCATCAAACGCATCGGCAATCGCTCTCGCGTTGTTTCCGGTAAACGATACCGACACTACAGATCCCGCTTCCGCGTGTTCTAAAAGAGCTTGCATCGTTCTTTTTAACGAATCGACTATGATTCCGGAATGACGGCGGTAGGGAAGAGAATAAAC
>CAZJBZ010000251.1:0-7044 GCA_964543975.1 uncultured Spirochaetales bacterium | reverse complement strand
CACCTATACAATCGTTCACATTTCGAATCCCCACAGCTTACATTTGGAATTGCTTGAAGCGGAAGCGGCGGGCCGAAAGCAAGTGGGAGGCGTCGAGCAGGAAGCTCATTGCAAAACTTGAAACACCTGTTCTTTGTTCTCGGCAAAAAGGATTTCATCCAAGGCTTGGTCCAACTTCTCCCGTGAAGTTTCGGCCATGATGAGTGCGGTCTCCGCATCGGTAAGTCCGAACCGTTTATTCAGCTGCCGGACCAACACCTTCTGTTTCTCCAGCAGTTCCCCTTGTTCGATCAATTCATCCATACTTTGTGCTAACATCGGTATCCCCCTTTCATCAGTATAGTCGGTTATTTTAGCTATTTCCACTCCCTTATAACGCATAAGCCCGATTATATACCGTTTTAAAAGATCGTATATTTCAAGGTCTTTTTTTTTCCAAAGTGTCAGTGTGTTGATAATTCGTGCAGCCGCTTCATCTCGCTTTTTCAAATCGGTTTTGTCGAGATAGAAAAAAGAGGCTGCCGGGCTTTCTTTTTTGAGCAGGTATGCATCGCTGTACCGTTGTTCGTCGATGAGAAAATAGCGAAGGGTCGGTACATATTTTTCCAAACCGGCAACATAAGAGGAGGCGCCGCATAAGTTCTCCGAATCCTGTGGATGTTCTTTCCAACGCTCTCCGCCATTGTAGATCACGATTGGAACAACCGGGACTGCGATCTTTCCTTGTTCCAGCAGCCTGGAATGGAGTCTTGCGCGGTATTCCAAGAGGCGCCGTCTCATCGGTACCGGCGTACTTTGGAATTCGATGAGGAGGAAGATACGGGCTTCGACGGGGTTGTCTCCCGCGTCCTCGGGTTGAAGCTTAAAACTGAACAAAAGATCGTTCAAACGAGGCTCCCGAGATATCTCTTTAAAAAGAGAGCGCTCGATAGTCATCGAACCAAAATCGATTGTATGCACCCATGGTTCCGCGATAAAATCCCGCAGCAACGACTCAATCATTTTCCGATTGGAGAATACTTCGGCAAACGACTCATCATAGTATTTTCGATTGTGCTGTTTGCTCATACCTCCTAATACAGGGAAAAGAGGGCCGGTGCTTCTCTCATTTTGCCGTTGTGATTGCAAAAATCGTAATTTCCGAACAGAATGGTCCTAGTATGAAACGCCTCCATGCAAATAAAAAAGGAGTCATTATGCGAAAAATCGCTTTAAGTATGTTTTTACTACTCGTCGTCGTGACAATGGCGTCGGGAGAAAGGTTTCGGTTCCGGTATCGGAAGGGAGAAAAGTATCGAGTAGTGGGTAATGTCAGCGAGGATGTCTACATCAACGGTGTTTTAAACAATAAAGCCGACATTGCCGTTCGTACGGCGATCGAGGTGATGGAAACAAAAGATAATTCAGGTCTCCTGCAAGGACAGTATCAGACCTCAGTGCGGGGGACGGGATCGCAGGGGCTCTATGAATTAAACCAGGATTACAGTTCGATTACCTGGAGGGATGAATACGGCATATACGATATCGATCCTCACTATTTTATGCCGGTGGTACGGAATGTGCCGACTTTTCCCGAACGGGATGTCGGTCCGGGTGAGACGTGGTACGCGCCCGGGAAAGAGGTCCACGATTTTCGGCGCGATTTTCAAATTCGTGAACCTTTCTCTTTTCCCATCCATGTCGGTTATAAGTACGTCGGCAAACAAGAGATCGACGGTATCGAACTTGATATCATTTCCGTCAGATATTCCGTCTATCATCGGACGGAGAAGGTGTTAAGCAGGACGGGGATTTACCCTGTCCGGGTGAGCGGTTATTCCCATCAACAGATTTATTGGGACAATCTCATCGGCAGGTTCCATTCGTATAACGAAGAGTTTGAAATTGTTTTTGATTTCTCCAACGGCATGACAGTCATCTACAAAGGTACCGCGGATGCCGAAATCGTTGAAGCAACGGCCATGGACAGGGAGCAGATCGCCGAAAGTATTCGCAATCGGCTCAAAGAGGACCGGGTGCAGGATGCCGATGTCAGGACGGATGAAAAAGGGGTGATCATTTCTCTCGAGAATATACAGTTTCTCCCCGATTCAGCTGTGTTGCGAGATTCGGAAAAGAGAAAATTGGATACGGTCGGCAAAATTTTGAAGGATTTTCCGGAACGAGATGTCTTGATCACCGGACACACAGCTTTGGCGGGAACGGCCGAAGGGCGGCAAAAACTGTCCGAGGAAAGGGCGGGGACTGTAGGCCGATATCTGCATTCGTTAGGAGTACGAGAACCGGAACAGCTGATTATTGAAGGGAAAGGGGCGAGAGAACCGCTCGCGGACAATCAAATCGAAGCGGGCCGGCGCAAAAACCGCCGGGTCGAGATTACCATTCTTGAAAATTGAGCGGAACGAATACCGGGTACCACAGGGTATTGATCTTTTTCGATTTCAGGTTACAATTGAGAATCTGCAAAATCGTCGTTGTATCAATGTCCTTTATATCCTGGTAGTTATGGTGAAGAAAACAGCAGTTATTCGGAACAACATGGGCATACATGTCAGGCCGACGGGGGTAATTATTCATGAAGCCGGTCAATTCGACGCGTGTATATCGATTAAAGCAAAAGGAATGGAAACCGATTTAACGGACCACATGGGGTTATTGGCCATGGGTCTGTGCAAAGGAGATGCGGTAGAAATTTCGGTTGACGGGAACCATGAAGAGCAGGTTTGTGAAGAAATAGTGAAACTGTTTGAAAGAGAATTCGATTTTCCGCCCCGCCAATGACTGCGCCGTATAGTGTTTGCTTGACAGAGCCGTACCGTTATGGTACGTTCCGCCAAAAGATTGAAGAGATGATACGGTCGGTAGAGGAGGAAAGTATGCTGTTACGTGGTAAAACCGCACTGGTAACCGGCGGCGCTCGCGGGATAGGAAAAGAGATTGTCATCGCCTTTTTAAAGCAGGGAGCTTCCGTCTATTTCATCGATTTACAAGAAAGCGAGTCTATGGACGAGTATCGGAGCCTTGCCAAACAGAACAATTTAAACATCGTCTACAAGCAAGGCAATGTAGCGGATGAAGAGGAGATCACACAGCTTGTTGAGGAAATAGTAAAAGAAGCCGAAGGGATCGATATCCTGGTTAATAATGCCGGAATTACGAGGGACAAACTGGTTTTTCGAATGTCCGGTAAAGACTGGAACGACGTCATCTCCATCAACCTCAACAGCGCGTTTTACCTTTCAAAAACAGTTTCAAGACATATGATGAAGCAGAGATCGGGCGCGATAATCAACATGGCTTCCATCGTCGGTGTAATCGGGAACGGCGGGCAGTGTAATTACAGTGCGTCGAAAGCGGGTCTCATAGGATTGACGAAAAGTTTGGCCAGGGAACTCGGAAGCAGAAACATTAGGGTAAATGCAGTCGCTCCGGGCTTCATTAAAACACCGATGACGGAAAAACTGAACGACCAGCAGAAGGAAGCTCTCTTCAATCAGATACCGTTAGGAAGGCTTGGTGAACCGTCCGAAGTTGCCGCGACGGTCGTCTTTTTGGCTTCCGAAATGGCCTCCTATATAACCGGACATGTTGTACACATTACCGGCGGTTTGGGTATGTAAGGGGACCGTTAAACTAAGCGTGGTGTTGCGTGAGGAGGAAATGGATGAATAGGCGAGTTGTGGTCACCGGTTTGGGAGTTGTAAGCCCTATCGGAAACAGTACCCCTGAATTTTGGCAAGGTATCAAGGAAGGAAGGAGCGGGATAGGCCCGAATACTCGCATCAATACGAGTAACTACGCCTCTAAAGTCGCGGGTGAAGTGAGAGATTTTGATCCTCACAAATACATCGAAAAAAAGGAGGCACGGAAGATGGATGTGTATTCCAAGTACTGTACTTACGCGGGCTTGGAAGCAGTAGAAGATGCCGGGTTAAAGATGGAAGATGAGGACCCTTTCAAAGTGGGTGTCATTATCGGCAACGGCATCGGGGGGCTGCAAACTCTGGAAGAGTCCTACTGGACGCTCTTTCGGCGCAACAAGGTGCCGGTTATGGTGGTCCCGAAAATGATCAGCAACATAGGACCGGCACATATCGCCATATTAATCAATGCCCAGGGACCGTGCTATTCGGTGGTGACCGCCTGCGCTTCAGGCACGGACGCTTTAGGAAGGGCGGCCAATTGGATACAAAACGGCACCATCGATGTGGCGATAGCGGGCGGCGCGGAGGCGCCGATCACTGAAATCGCGATCGGCGGTTTTTGCGCGATCCAGGCCCTCAGCACAAAGTACAACGATGTTCCTGAGAAGTCGAGCAGACCGTTCGATAAGGACAGAGACGGTTTTGTTCTCGGTGAGGGGGCCGGTGTTCTGGTCCTCGAATCGTTGGAGCACGCCGAGGAGCGGGGCGCGCGAATCTATGCCGAATACGGCGGCTCAGGCATGACCTGTGATGCCAACCATATGACGGCACCGCATCCTGAGGGCAGAGGCGCGATCCAGGCCATGAAAATGGCATTGGACCAAGCCGGGATGAAGCCGGAAGATATCGATTATATCAATGCCCACGGCACTTCCACTCCCATAAACGATCCTATCGAAACTAAAGCCATCAAGGAAGTGTTCGGCGAGCACGCGCGTCGGTTAAAAGTCTCCTCAACGAAGAGCATGACTTCGCACCTTATCGGAGGGGCAGGCGGTATCGAGGCGATCGCCTGTATTCTTGCCATTCGGGATCAGTTTTTCCCGCCGACAATTAATCTTGACAAGCCCGATCCCGAATGCGATCTCGATTTTGTACCGAACAAAGGTGTAAGCGGCAGCATTAAAAACACCATGTCCAATTCTTTGGGGTTCGGCGGCCATAACGGTATTATTATCTTTAAAAAGTTTGTTCGGTGACAACGACATTACGAACGTCCCGTTCGAAAACTCCTATCAACACAAATCTGGAATTGGTGGGCGAGCGGTTTATCCGCAGAGTCTCTCATGCCATGAGAAAGGAGACATGGGGCCGCACCATTACGCAGTTGGCTTGGACCGCCGGACCGGTCACCTATCTTGCCCTTCGGGGTGGTTATTTTTTTGGTTACGGACAAGCACCTCCTCATAACCTGATAATCTATTTCGCAGGTTACACTATTATCGCGGGTGTTTTCGCCGTGATTATGCGGTTTCTCTACAATTTTACGAGAGGTCAAGCTTTCGAAGAGGCGCAGCACGCCCTTACGTATACTCTGGATAAACTTCCTGATTTGATATTGATGGTCCGAAATCATTCTCTTCAATACTATGACGAAGAAAAACGAATGGTGTTGGCCTCCAAATATATGTTTGAAAACCCCGACGCGGTACCGGAAACCGTCGGTATAGCGGTAGACAACATAACCGGAGACAAGGTGCTTGCGGAAGCGATTAAAAAGATAGAAACATACCGAAGAAACAGTCTCTACACCCTTCTTCGGATTGAACGCGAGAGGGTAGAGTCCAGGTTCACCAAAGCAAAAGAGTCCATAGCACAGATGTCGCCTGCTTTATCCATCCTCTTCGAGAATCGATTCAACGGCAAGGCACCCAGTAAAAGGAGCGGCCGGGCAAGGGTCGAAGGGTTTATTCAGCGTGTTCTTACCGCGGGTGAAGAGGGAAACTATGACCTTATGACGCTGCAGGATGCCGAAGAGATGTTTATTTTAGCGTATGAACTGCTTGCCGATAGGAGCATACCGATGCTTTCCCTCAAATATAGCGGGAACAGTCGATTTACCGAAACATCCGTAGCACTGGATAACGCGCGGATGGCGTTTCGGAAAGCCGCCTACTATCGCAATTCCAGACTGAGGCTGCTGGCTGAACTTTTTATCGATTCCGATCATACGGATATTGTTCCCGCCGCTTCCCCGTTTCTGATAACCACCGACAGTCTGTATGACACTGTACGGTCGGCAATCGAAGAGTTGTACCGCACCGTGAGGAAAAAGACGGGTGGTATAGTTCGAAAAAGGAGAATAGACGGTCCGTTTCGAGAAGAATTGGACAAACTGGAAACAGCGATCTCTCTCCATCGTTCACTTCAGCAGGCGAACAGTGTTGTGGAGAAACGGTACGCCGCCCTCAAACAGGCTGAAAAAAACTATTATCGGACAATGGAACAAGACGCGAAAAAGTTCCCTCCGGTACTGCTGCGCGAAAATGAGAGAGGAAGAGGAATAAAGATAATCGAAAAACAGCTTTTTCTGTCGCAAAAGAGTAAACTCTCCGTTTCTCGTCGGATGTATCGATTAATTGAATCGATCGAAACCGGAGAGGAGGGGAATCTCATTGTCTATCAGCCGTACTCATCCTTTACCCGGGAATTTAACGATGAAGATTTTAAAAATGTGGCTTTTGAAATAGCCATGATCGTGGAGAAAGAGATAAAACTGAGCCGATTTGAAGTACAGTACGCGATTGAAAGTTCGAACGCGCCCTATTTGACCGCTTTGGAAGTGGGTTTGACGACGGCCACCAAAACCGGCTGGGCCCTTTCCCTGGTCCGTGAAGTGCAAAAAAACATGAAAAAAGCGGTCCATAGGATTGCGCAGGTATTAGTGGATTATCACGGAGTCCCTTTCGATGAACATTCTATTGATTTTCTTACCGAACGGTACGGCGCCGATCGTGAGATAGTGGAGCAGATGAATCCTGAGGGCCGTGCGATAAACTACTCTTTACCCTATCTCAATCCACCACAACTGCTTCATATTCCTCCGCTCGATACAAAATATGGGGAATTAAGCCGTTCGTACACCACTGGTGAGGAGTAGATCGACCCGGCAGAGCGGGTCGCCTTTCCGCCGGTTATATTTCCGACCCGCCGGCAGCCAATTTATTGGCCTCGTCTTTGATGGTTGATGATTTTTGGGCGATATCTTCCGTTGCCGTGGAGACCTTTTCGGCAAAATCGATATACTGGTCAATAACGCCGGGGTGCTCTATAAAGGCCCTATTGAGGATACCACTGAAGAAATGTGGGATAGGACCATGGACATAAATCTGAAAGGCAA
>CAZJBZ010000250.1:0-7115 GCA_964543975.1 uncultured Spirochaetales bacterium | reverse complement strand
CGGAGGGTTGAAGCTATAGTTGAAGATTTAGTAAAAAGGTAGTACCGTACGGAGGATTTTCACTATGCCCGGAAATAGTTTCGGCACCTTGTTTCGTATAACCACCTACGGAGAATCTCACGGCAAGGCGGTAGGTGTCGTTATCGACGGCGTCCCGCCAAACATCGAGTTAAAGGAAGAAGATATTCAGCATGAGTTAGACCGCAGGAAGCCCGGTCAATCTGAAATAACGACACCTCGCGCGGAGAGCGATACCGTTTATATTCTCTCCGGTGTGTTTCAAGGCGTAACAACCGGCACCCCTCTATCGTTGATCATTTATAATCGCGACGCGGACCCCTCCGCCTACGAATCGATACACCACCTGTACCGTCCCGGCCACGCGGATTATACCTACCAAGAGAAATACGGTATTCGTGATTATCGAGGCAGCGGACGGGCATCCGGTCGGGAAACGGCCGGAAGAGTAGCCGCGGGGGCGGTAGCAAAAAAAATCGTTCGAGAGAACCCGCTCGAGGTGAGAGCCTATACCCTGCAGGCCGCGGGAATTGAATGTAAAACCATCGACTTCTCGGTTATAGAGAAAAATCCCATGCGCGCGCCCGATATCGAGGCGGCGGAACAGATGCTCATTAAGATACGAGAGCTTTCGGCGAACGGCGACAGTGCCGGCGGCATTGTTGAATGCGTTATATCAGGGCTGCCCCCAGGCATCGGAGAACCGGTTTTTGAAAAATTGGATGCTCAATTGGCAAAGGCAATAGTCTCGATCGGGAGTGTTAAAGGGATTGAGTTCGGGGCGGGTTTCTCCTGTTCGGAAATGACAGGCCGGCAACACAACGATGAAATGGACTCGTCAGGTTTTCTCTCAAACAACGCGGGGGGAATAATCGGCGGAATAAGTACCGGACAGGATGTCGTCTTTCGGGCGGCCGTAAAACCGACGGCATCGATTCGGTCCCTGCAGAAGACGATCACCATTTCGGAAGAAGAGACCACCGTTTCCACCGAAGGCAGGCATGATCCGTGCATCTGTCCCAGGATTATACCCGTCGTAGAAGGAATGGTTTGGGTAGTTCTCTGTGATCTACTCTTACAGCAAAACCTTTTCGGGCGGCAATTCAAAAGGTGAGACAGGAATGACGGTCCATAGAATTACGATACAATCAAACCCAAGGATTCTCTATTTTTTTGCGTTTCTCGCGGTCATCATTACAGTGACTGTACTGTTAATACTTTATATCGGTGCCGTTCCCGGATTGATAGCCGGGGGAATTACCCTCTTTTTACTCTACCATATAGTGAAACATCTTAAGAGCACGCTCTCTCATCTCATTCGTACCAGCGATGAAAGCATAACATTTCAATTTTCAATAAATGATATACGGACCGTCGATTGGATCGATATAACCCACGCCGGGACCTACCGAGAGGCGGAGGCAAACCGCTATTCGCTCTTCATCTATCGAGAAAAAGACGATACTTTTATGACCATCCCGCCGGAGTTTACCGATTTTAAGCTGCTGCGCGAGTTAGTAGAGGAACACACTTCAGATAAATTTATCGACATCGTCCTCGAGAAGGGAGAAACGATCGAATCTCGATTAAAAACCATTCTTCAATCGGAAGAGAGGGATGTTTCTGAAGAATAGACAGGTTCCGGATTTCCCCGCCTCATCAACTTCTTTTTAGAAGAAGAAACCCGTGCGAGTTTTTTAAGCAGTGCGTCGATGGGCATCGGTTTTCCGAAGTAATATCCTTGAAAGGCTTGACAATTATTGGCCGACAAATATTCAAGTTGATGTTCGATTTCAACACCTTCGGCAACGATGGTAAGACCGAGGCTTCTGCCTAAACTGAGAATTGAGTCAATGATCTTCGTGTTGTTTTCCTTGTCCATATTACCGACGAATGACTTATCTATTTTCAGATTATGGACGGGGAAACGTGAGAGATAACTCAAGGAAGAGTAACCGGTGCCGAAATCGTCAATAGCGATTCGTATACCCCGATTCGCTTCCATCAGCCTGTTCATTTTCTTTATTGCCATTTCAGGATCGTTCATGATGCTGGTTTCGGTTAATTCGAGGGTAAGATTGTTCGGTTTCATGTTCAACTTTTTCAAAGTTTTTTGCACGATAACAGCCAGATCATCTCGTTCAAGCTGAATCGGCGAAATGTTTACATTCATATGGAGTGAGGTATACCCCTCATTGTGTATTCTTTGCAAATGACGACAGGCGGCTTCCAGGACCCACCTTCCGATAGGAAGGATCAGTCTGGTATCTTCCGCAATCGAAATAAAGTCTTCGGGAGGAATATTGCCCTTCTCCGGATGGTTCCACCGTATAAGGGCCTCAACCGCTAAAATTGTTCCGTGTTTATCCACCACCGGCTGATAATGCAGTTTGAAATTTTCCGTGCCGATCGATTTCCGCAAACCTTCCTCGAGCATCAGCCTCTCCAACGCCTTATTGTTCATGTCTTTCGTAAAGAATATATAGGAGTTACCGACTTCTTTTGCATGATACATTGCGGCATCGGCATTGCGGAGGATTGTCGTCTTATCCAAACCGTCTTCGGGAATCAATGCTATCCCCACACTGACCCCCATATTGATATTCGTTATAGAACCGTACCCTTTCACTTTAAACGGTTCTAAAATCTTGTCGATCAACCTTCTAGCGACAATCGCCGCGTCTTCCGGCTTCCGAAGGGAAGATAAAAGAAGGGTGAACTCATCACCTCCCAAACGGAAAATGTCCTCCATCTGGACCCTATACACCTGATCTTCCTCTCGCAGACAATTACTCAGCCGTTTCGCGGTTTCACGTAGTATCATATCACCCATTTCATGACCGAGACTGTCGTTGACCTTCTTAAATCCGTCCAAGTCCATGAAAAGGAGAGCGGCCCTCCGTTCGGGATGGCGGCGAATTTCGGAAATAACGTGGTCCAAGCTCTCGTGCAACCGGTCCCTGTTTCCCAGAGAGGTCAATTTGTCATGAAAAGCCAAATACCGCAATCTTCTTTCAGCTTTTTTCCGTACCGCTATATCGCGAATAATACAGGTCAGAATTCGATTACCCCCTATCCCCATTGAATTACCGAAGGAAATCTCGAGAGGGACCATTTCCCCGTCTTTCCGTTGCCCTAAAACTTCGATTGAATTCCGCAAACCGGTATCTTTCCTGTGAAGATCATCGATGTAGAAATATTTCTCAAACAGCACTGCATAGTTTTTATATCGTGATTCAGGAAAAAGCATGCCGATATTGTTGTTTACAACTTCTTCTCCGGTAAATCCGAAAATAGCATTCACCGCTGAATTGGCAAAAAGAACATGTAAATCACTTTTGATTTGTATAATCGCGTCGGTCGCAGTTTCGGCTAATATTCTGTAGTTTTCTCTACTTGCCGAAAGCTCCTCCTCTATTTCATTTCGATACGATACGTCCTTCACCGACAAAGAGAAGTATTCGTCACCGTTACCGGCAAGTTCCATATGAATCGGTACTTCAAACTCTTTTTTATGAAAAACATTCACCTTTATCCGAAAAGATCGCTTGTCGGAACCACCAAGGAGATGGCGCACTGCCGATTCCCATTCCGAGGTAAAGTAGTCCAGAAGATGGTCGGCAATAAAGGCCTCAATTTTTTTTCCGATTAACCGTTCAACCTCCCCTTCTCCATACCCCAACACTGTAAGAAACTCATTACTGATGTCGGTTATCGTTCCGTCGGCTTTAACTACCGTGGTCCTCGTATCGACTGCCTCTTCGCCATACTGTAAGCCGTTTATATCGGTCCTTCCGTTGAAATCGGGAAGTCGCTTCAGCGATTTAATATGGTTATCAATTGTGTCGAGATAATTCTCAAGTTTATCGATTGTTCTGTCTATCTCCGGAAAGTTGTCCGATCTCACAATTTTGTCCCCGTATACTATTGTAGGAAGATTTTCATTTTCTTTTCAAGGGGATAGAGGCATAAAACGGTCCCGATTATGACCCGCATTATACCGAGTAGAGAAGTTTGCTCTTTTGGATTCGCTTTCTGGAGGCGTGTATTTCAGGCGAATAATCTTCCATTATTTCTCGCATGCACCTTCTCAGTACCGAAAAACCAAACTCCTTCTGTCCTATTCGGAAGTTTCTGTTTACGATCCTCTCTCGTTCTCTCGGATGCATAAGCAAATAGTGTACTTCATCAATCGCCCTTTCAGGAATAATTAATTTTCCTTCTTCATCGTATACATCCCGAATTTCGACATTTTGGAACCCCATTATTTTGATGTCGGTTTTGTACACCAGATAGTCGGTTGTTACGACCGGCACTTTGGCGGCGATTGCCTCCAGCAAAGCGTTTCCGAATCCTTCCCAGATGGGGAGATAGGTAACAATATCGGCATTTGCTAAAACATCCCGGTTTGTATACAGTTTTTCTCCGGCTTCGTTCGTACCCCGTTTTGATGCCACCCTTTCCGAAATAAGATGGACGGGAAAACCGAAACTCTCGGCCCTCTCCCTTATGTGACCGATATAATTCTCATCCGGCTCGTCGCCTTGATAGAGAGAAATGATGAAATGAATGCGGCTTCTAAGCTCGTGATATTTATCAACCAATCGTCCGATCAGTTCCACGGAGTCCTCGATTCTCTTCCGCCTGACTATTCGTGTCGGCTGCACTACAAGTATATCATTCTCGCTAAAACCCATGTCGTGTCTGAAATCACCATTATATTCATCCATCCAGGTCGGGTTATCGAAATCCTCACAATTGGGAATTACTTTAGGATGGACCCGTTTTATGCTGCTTAAGATATGGGCCGCGTAACTGGAAAGGACCACATGCTCCAATCCCGGATCGGAAGGCGGCATAATCTCTCCCAAAAGCGGTTCAATATGATTATGGCTGAAACGGCTTCGCTCCCACCAGAAATCATGGTGATGAAAGATGGTCGCCACCCTCTGTTCGGTCGACAGTTCGTAAACCGCCATCCCGCCTATCAAGGTCATGGGCATAGCGTTCGTGTTCTCAGCAATCAACACATCGATATCCAAATCCTGAATATGTTCCATAAGCAGATTCGCGGTCTGTCTCCCTGAAGCGGATATCTTTTGCGAGATCTCACGCTTCCCTTCATCATTCAGGTAAGGCGGCTGCCGGTTTAGATGAGGAAAAACCAGTTTTTCGTAGCTTCTCTGTTCCGGTGTATTAAAACGCAATTTATCAATCGTTATCTGGTTCTCATCAGGCACTTCGGTTAGCGGAGACCCGTATCGTCCCGCAATAGTAAAAATTTCGTGACCGAATTCTTTTAACACCTTGATCCATTTATTTACCTCTAAAGAGACTCCGTCGACATCTCCCAACTTACCGCTGATAATCCCGATCCTAACCGTGGCTTCATTACTGTTGTCCATTCTGTTTCCTTTCAGTTTGCTGAAAAGAGAGGTCCCATTTTCCCCCTCCATCTGGGGTGCTTCGACGACATATCTTCCCTGTAAAAAGGCTCAGAGAGTTGCGTTTGGTCTTCTCCAATCAAATCCAGTATGTATTTTGAAATCCACTTTTGAATAAGCAATACTACCATTTTATGACGTAACCGTCCCTGCGTATCCCTGTTGAGTATCTGGGGAATCGTATTGGTCGTTATTATTTCATCCAGCGCCTCATCGTTAAGATTGACCCTGCCCTCTCTGCTGGAGTAGAAGTGGGTAACAAAAAAAACGATCTTTCTTGGGCTTCCTTTTCTCAATAGATTACAACACTCGACAACTGTTTTTCCCGTCCGGACCATATCATCAAGAATTACCACATCCTTACCGGTGATATCATCCAACCCGCAAGGACTGTTTTCTGCTATTTCCACCGTTACTTCCCGTTCATCGCTTCGTGCTTTGTCGATAGTGAGAGTGGGCACATCCGTCAGTTGAAGAACGTCCGCGACTTCCTTGACGAAAGGAGTTGCACCTTTATCGGGAGCGCATAAGACGATATTCTTGCTCTCAACCACATCTGAATCAAGCATATAGCCGACGTAAAGCTCCGCCGGTTCCAAATTATGGAACTTTCCCGAAAATCGATCCATGAAGATGCTCTTGACCGAACACGAATGATTATGAATGGTGATGACCCCGTCCACTCCGGCCCTTTGAAGTAAATCGGCGTAAAGCCGGGCGGAAAACGGCTGACCGTCGAACTTCTTATAATCTTTCAAGTCCCGCTCAAATCCGACTAATCCGTGCTCCTTTCTTGGACCTCTGTCTTGAGCACTGTAAAACAGGTCGGGTTCTAACAGGGTCACAGTGCGGGCACCGTTGTCCTTTGCGGCACGGGCGATAAGACAATTGCGCATCGCCAAATCGTTCCTGGTAAACGAACCTATGGAATTGCTCACAATGAGGATATGCTTCCCCTTCAGTTTGTCTCCGATATTTTCCCAATCGGATTCATCGACAATGAACCGAGGACAAAACTCGGTATTTAAGAACGTTTTTAAAGAAATAAGGTCCGAATAATCCTCCCGCTGATGAAGATATTGAATAATGTCTTCAACAAAAGGATTATCCGCGACCGCTCCTACAATTATTAAGTCTTCCATATTAAAATTTTTCGAAATCATCGCCTTCCACTCTTTTCCCCCTCGGTTTACCTCTTCCATTTTTCAGTACAGCGAGGTAATCGGATGTAGCGCGGTTGAAGTATAATCGAGTAAATAATGAATTTCAAGTTATCGGAAACGGTGCCGGTTAGAGTGGTCAGAAAAATTGCGGGGTAACTGCAGCACAGCCCCATTTTACGAAAGAGTCAATGATCGACAGCTTTGACCCAGGCGTCCCATCGGTCGGTCATTGAAGTCTGATCAACAATCCGGCTTTCCGGATTTTCTTCGCTTTTCTCGTTTCGATTATTTTCGAATATATGCTGCAAACGGTGCAAAGATATTCTACTTTTTTCGATCATCTTTTTTCTCCGTACAATGGTAAGTATATCCCTGCTCTGTCTGATTTTCAATTTTTACCGTGCATTTTTATTCCACGTTTTCCTGCAGTCTCAGGAATTCCAAATGTAAGCTGTGGGGCTTCGAAATGTGAACGATTGTATTGACAATC
>CAZJBZ010000249.1:0-7127 GCA_964543975.1 uncultured Spirochaetales bacterium | reverse complement strand
AACAATTGGATATAGTTTTCTGATTTCTTAAGACCACAAAAGTCTTCTATATCTATAATTGTACCCCTAACATCCTTTATAAAATTTTCATATCTCACTTCATAATATCTATCCATAAATAGATATCTATTTTCTAATATTTCTTGCACATCGCATTGCCAATGGAGGCCGCATAATTCAATACGATCTTTTCCATTTTTTGCCCATTCATCGGCTTTTAAACCCCTTAACCACCAAATATCAGTATTATTCCACCAACTTACATTTAATAAGGAATTAGCAACCGCCCGACCGTCTCTGATAATATGAATGTAATAAGCATCACAAAACATTTTATCGATCAATCTAATTCTTTGATTGTTTGCAGTTTGTTTATTAATAAATCGTTTCTTGCCTGTATAATATAGGTGTCTCCGTATATAGCTTCTAAATTGTTTTTCTTTCTTAACGATCAAATCGGTTTCCGTAGTTTTTATCGTATATTTAAAGCTACAACGGTCATGGTATATGTGATTTGCTTCCGATGGCTTTAAGATGTTACGATTAGAAATAATCCTTTTTTTTATAACAGAACCTATAAGTGGAATATCGAGTGTTCTGTGAATAGCGGGCATCAACTTTATATCGGGAAAGCTTGCACTTAAATTCGAAAACCAACAAAGGTCAGGATGTATCGAGAGAATATTATATAATATCGTAGTACCGGATCGACCTGAACCAATTATGAATATGGGTTTATTAATATCCATGTGTGTTTTTCCATATTATTGTAGCCATTATATACAGTGCGGCGGACTTCATGTGTTGCAAGAATCGCCGGAATATTCATCAATTGGAAAAAAAGTCTGAACAAATTGGCATCCATCTCGTTCCCCAGATCTTCCTCTAAATTTTGACAACCCATGGACACTAGTTAGACTTTTACAAAAAAAGTATACTAATTGAGCCTCTTTCAGAATAGGGATATGGGGCATTTGCAAAAATATCAATTACTTATATTATAATCATTTAGATATTTCAGTCCGGATAAAATAGTGATTTTTGCAAGTGCCTCAATTAGAAACATTATGGGGAGACATTTCTCTCATCAGCTTTAATAAGTCTCTCAAAGATAACAGATTCTATTTTGGTAGCGAATAGTGATGCTTTAAGTTTTGTTGTTTCAGCTGTTATTATACATTGTTTTATAAGATTCGGGTAATTTCTTATGACGTTATATAGATCATCTACATCATAGACGACAAGAATCTTTTTTTTCTCCTGCAACCTTCTTGTAAAAAAAATTTGATGGTCATCAACCATTTCACCAAATTGTTTTTGCCGAGGAACAACTATAGGTATTTTCCCTTTGGCCAACGCCAACATAATCGATCCTGGTCCTCCATGTGTAACAATAACGTCTGCCGTATCGGCCTTCTCATTCATCTTTTCAAAAGATAAAAACCTCTTATAAGGAATATCTGCATTCGGAACGGTACTATGGCCTATTTGCATGAAAATTTCCGCGGAAATCTTATGATTATTGACAAGCTCGTCCATTTTATTTACAAGACGATTAAAAGGCAAATCGCAAGCACCAACGGTAACAAAAATCATAACAATTCACCTAAATTAATCCCTTTTGGGTAAAAACGTTTTTGCTCCTTCCATTGAATGACAAACAGATCGGTTATGTAATAGACCAGTTTGCCGGTTAGTGAAGGGGTATCAATCCTATCATACACTTCGATAAAGACAAGTTTACTGCCGAACAGTTTACCGATATAAAAAAAAGGAACGGCAACGGCAGCCCCGGTCGAAACGATAAGCGTGGGCCTTTCTTTAATTAGGATTCTTACTGCCAAGAAAATATTTCGAACCAAATTCTTGACGTTTCGCGGCGTCGGATAATGGGCCCAATAGACATGCTCTTTGGACAGAAGAGAAACGGCATCTTCTTTTTTAGAAGCGACCCAAAACCGCTCATAGTTAATCCACCACTTTTTTAAGAGAAAGAGATGAAAGAGATGACCTCCTGAGGAGGTAACAAGACATATTCTCACCTTTTTACCTCAGGACAGTATATACCACCGATAATATCTATCCAAGCTTTTTTTCTTGACTGTTTCCAATCTTAGGTTCTATAATAAGATATCTATTATTAGATTAGCTATCAGGCCTTCCGATTCCTTCCGGTGAGAAAGAGGCTGCTTCTACAACGAATATGGAAGGAGCAGACTATGAGTACATACCCAAGAGTACCAATTTTAATTTGAAGCGATCGAATTTGCGCATAACTTGTTGATGGAAAAAAACCGGGGTTTGTTTTAAATGTGGGGAACCAATTATCGAATTAAGTATCAATCACATACAAGACTAGTTATCGATACTACCGGCCGCACTCTTCTTTTCTTTATCGGTATAATCATTATATGTGCTCTTCTTCTTATCATGGTCTCCTTTCCTCAAATGGGAAACAGAAGAGAAATCGTTATCGCTATTTTCGGATTAATTTCAATAACATCCGGTTTTATTATTTCCTCGCTCTGGATAGCTTCGCTGACGAAGATCGGTTATCTTCACAAAAGGACTCTTATAATCGGCACACCCCGGAAACATTATGTGTCGGACACACTCATCAATAACAGAGAAATTGGAGAATATATTGGCGGAATGGACATAATAAACGGCGAATGGGCTTTTCTCGATAAAAAAAGCAAAATGCACTTTCGTGTCAAGTTCGATGATTTTTGTTTTACTCATTATATTGATGAAGCTATCATTTTTGTAGAAAGCAAGATGATTAGGGAAAAAATTCAAGAAATAACCCAATTTTTTAAAAAAACCAACATCAGCTACTATCTTGTTCCGGTTGACTGCCCTTTGTTTCAAAACACGAACCGGGCAAGGAAAAGTATTCCACTATACGCATTACCTCATTATACGTATGGAAGAGATTCTCTGTTCCGGGTCTCATTGAAACGATTGTTCGATATCATTTTTTCCTCCTGTATTCTTGCACTTCTCTTACCTCTCATTGTGCTGATCTGTTTGATTATCAAAATTGAAGACGGAGGTCCGATACTGTATGTTACGGACCGGGTCGGGATTCATAAAAAAATCTTTAAATTTTACAAATTCCGAACTATGTTCGTAAACGCGGACGAGAAAAAAATTGATCTTTTACCGTGGAACATCAGGAAAGATAAAATTCTCTTTAAAATGAATAATGATCCGCGAATAACACGGATAGGGAAAATTCTTCGGAGATTCAGTTTTGACGAGATTCCGCAATTCATCAATGTGTTGAAAGGAGATATCAGTATCGTTGGACCCAGGCCTCATTTACCGGATGAAGTGATGCACTATAGCGGAAGCGATTACTTACGATTGAATTGCATTCCGGGAATTATCGGTCTACCGCAATTACAGGGAAGAAACGACCTGAGTTTCCACGAATGGGTAAAACTCGATCTAATCTATCGAAATGAGTGGAACCTTTTGCTTGATTTTTCTATCTTTGTAGGGGCAATTAAGGTGGTATTCTACGGTTTTAAAAAAAAAGTGGTTTCATAATCCAATTACAGAATGACAGACAATTCGACCTCGAAACATCAAACGCTATGGACAGGACCCTCATCTTTACAATACAAGTAAGGATACTTCCTTGTCCCCAAACCCCATAGAGGCGGCATCTCCGGGACCTGGTGTTCATTCCTCTCTAAAGTGTTGATATATTGTTCTAAATAGAATATTTTATCTATACATTATTGTTTATCTCCACCAAAAGGGATAGGGGTGTTATTCAAGCAACACGAACGCGTGACATGAAAACTGAAAAAAGCAACACGAACAAAGTACATTCTACCTTTACTATAAATCTGATATCGTTTTTCTGGCTTTTTTTGGGGTTCTTTATTATCGTATTTGCCGATACTTTGATCTTCTTTGAATCTCCGCGCTCTCTCTTTTCAAAACCGGCGCTTTACCACTTTATCGTCCTGGCCTTATCATATTTCATAACCGTTCTGTCTATGCGTGTTATGCGGGAGTTTCCTTTTGTTCATGTAGGGAAAATGACCATTTTTTTCCTTTTTATCTTCTCACTATTAGGGTATCTCGTTGTGGTACCTTTTGCGTCAGGATTTATCCTTTTTTATCTGGTTTTCGTAGTCTTCGGTTTCTTTGTCTTTATGATCTGGGACCGTCTTAAAACCCATTTTCAACAAAAGCTCCTTCTCGTTGTTCCAGGCGGGATTTCCGATGACCTTTTGAAGATGGGGGAAACAAAAGATTACTGTTTTATCGAACAACCTGCCCCTAGCCTGCCTCCTTCTCAAAAAACATACAATGGGGTCGTTGTGGATTCGATGCACCCCTATTCGAACGACTGGATCCGTTTCATCTCCGCCTGTAAACTACACAAAATACCTGTTTATCAAGCGGAAAACGTTTATGAATCGATTACAGGAAAAACCTCTTTAAAACATCTCTCACAAGGTTTGGTTGATACGTTCAACATAAACCCGTTCTACACCGTGGTAAAACGGTGTATCGATATATTCCTCATTGTCGCTACCTTTCCCATAACCGCGCTTCTAATGGTAATTGTGGCATTCGCGATACGAATAGAGTCGAAAGGAGCGGTCTTGTTTACACAAAAACGAATCGGTGAAGCGGGAAAAGAGTTTACCATCTATAAGTTTCGCAGCATGTATGCCGATTCTGAAACCAATGGCCCCCAATTCGCCGGTGAAAAGGACTTACGGATAACGAAAGTAGGCGCGTTCATCCGAAAATTCCGGCTCGACGAACTGCCTCAGTTCTGGAACATACTGAAAGGGGAGATGTCACTCATCGGTCCCCGACCCGAACAGACTGATTTTGTTCGGGAGTTCGATAAAGAAATTCCGTTTTACGGGTACCGGCATGTTATTAAACCGGGAATCTCCGGATGGGCCCAGGTGACCCACGGCTACGCGTCCAACTCGCTCGAAACCGAAAAAAAGGTCCAGTACGACCTCTTCTACATTAAACATTTTTCCTTCTGGATCGATATGATTATAGCCGTAAAAACACTGAAAACGATCGCCACGGGTTTTGGCGCTCGATAACGCGAGGCTATTGGGCAGGCACCCGAGATTCAACGCTATTGAGAGGTCTGATCCAGCAAGTCGACTAAATTGAATATACTGACGATCAGGGCGATAACCGACGAAGCCACCGTAACAGGAAGCGCCCATTTGTCGATGTAGTAGAGAGGATGGTTGATGGGGGCGATAATCTTGTCCTCAGGTTCGATGATGTCCGACTTCTTCTTTCTGTTGTTGTCCACATCGCGAATAACGACTGCTTCGCCGATATGGTTCTCCTGATCGAACCCTCCGGCGAGACCGACATAATAATCCCAGCTCCGATTGGGGAGGTATGGATATTGGCCCGGGTTCTGGACCTCTCCCCCAACCAGGACAACCATCTGTTTAAAGGGAATGACGATGGTGTCGTTCGGCTGGAGAACAATGTCGTTTCCACCCCCGGGGTGTTCCAAAAGAAGCTTTAAATTGATGAAGTTTTTCTCCGATTCACCCTCATGCACGATATAGGCATTTTCAAGATCGGAATAAATAGGGGAGAGCTTATTGATAATGGTCATTACCGCTGTGGAAAGCCGTTCACCCGGATTAAACTGGTGCGGTAAAGTCTGGGAGAAAAGTATGTGGTTACCGTTCGGTTCATCTTCCACGACGGTGATCGCGCCTTTGAAGAGGACCACAGGCAGTTCCTCCTCTTTCGAAGGAACGACGACGATATCGTGGTTATAAAGATCGATATCCGATAACTCCCCCTTGTTCGCATTCACATAGAGCGTTTTACCGTATTCAGATTCGCCCTCTTCCGCGTTCCAGCGCCGTATAACAATCCGGTCCCTATCTCCCAATGTTGTATATCCGTTTCCATAGTAGGCCACCAAATCATGAAGATCGTCCCCCTGCAACAATTCATAGACACCGGATCGTCTGACCTCTCCCTCGAGTCTGACAATCCGATCAGCTTCATGGACGATAATCGTATCGCCCGGTCGAACGTACGGATTTTGGGAAATATCGCCTTCACGTGAGGCCAAAAAAAGGTCATACCGCTTGGATGTGCCGTCTGAAGAGACAATTTCAACGGTCCTGCCGGAAGAATATTCGGTAAAAAGATTACGGACAACTTCTCCCAATGTCGACAACCCCCACGCACCGGCAAACTGCGCGGTCTTTACCTCGCCTTTTACCAGCACATTGAACGCTCCGGGTGATTTAAGGAGAATCTGCGGACTACTGTTCGGGTAGGCGTCAACCACAATCGATTCTATCTGTTGTTTGAGCTCAATATAGGTTAAACCGCGCGCATCGAGAACACCAAAAATTGAAAGGTTTATCATATAATCGTTTTCAACAAAAAGCGCCAGCGATTGTGCCTGATTGCTCTGCAGATACTGCAAGGTATACACATCGCCCGGGGTCACCGGATAATCCGCCGCCGCCATCGCGATTAACGCCTTGCTTTGGATATTCGCCGTCGAATCTTGAGGAAGCCGCAGAGTCGGAATGTTTATGATGTCGGATGGTAAACCGAACCTAGTTTCCTGCGAAAAGCCGCTAAAACAAAGCACGGTAAGAAGGAAAAGGATAACAATAATACGGTTTTGTCTGTTAATTTGCATCAATATCAGTTGTTGCTCCTGTCGATTATAGCGTATTAGATCATAAGAACTCGCTTTTTGCAACTCCTTAAAAGCTTGCGCGGCGGGATAAGCGCAGTTGGAACAGTCCGCAGGGGCGGGAAGGGTCCAATAGTGATTTTTTTTCATTTTTTTTTAGAAATCCGGAAGCAGGAGCGGAAAAAAGGCTGTGTTTCATAGTTGTAACAGGCTTTGTTAAAGCCTTCATCAACACTTTTCGTGTAAGGGGGTTTCTATGAAACACGCATGGTTTTTTGTATTCCTTTTCTTTCTCTTCACAGGACTGCTCTGGGGAAGCGAAGATTCTACCGGAAACCTTGCTCAGGACGACCTCTTCTCCGGTCTCTCGGGGAAGGCAATGACAGCGGAGGAGATGGAGGATGTAGACGGTTCACTCCTCGCAGCGGGGACCACCATCAAG
>CAZJBZ010000248.1:6580-7140 GCA_964543975.1 uncultured Spirochaetales bacterium | reverse complement strand
ATTATTATGAAAATACCGGAAAGCGAGGTTTACAGTGATTACACATAAAGAGGTTGAACGACTCGACAACTCCTCAGTTAAACTCAACGTGACTGTCGACAAAGAATCGGTCCAAAACGAATACAACGAACTACTGAAGAAGTACCAAAAAACGGCCCACGTCAAAGGGTTTCGTAAGGGGAAAGTACCCGCACCTATCCTTGAAAAAAGAATTGGCGACGGGATTAAGCAAGAAGCGTCGGCAAACGTTATTGAAAATAGTCTTAAAGAAATTTTCGAAGAAATTGATCAAAAACCGCTCCCCTATTCTACACCCGAACTACAGGATGAATTGGATGCGGATATTGATAAGGAGCTCACCTTTTCCGTTGTCTACGATGTATTTCCCGATGTAGATCTCGGAGACTACAAGGGGCTGGAAATAGAAGTTCCCGAAGTTGAAATTACAGAAGAAGACCGTAAAAAGGAGCTGGATAACCTCCGAGAACGAAACGCGGTTGTTGTGGAAGCGGAAAACGAAACGGTAGAAAAGGATGCAATTGTCACCGTCGATTATGTCG
>CAZJBZ010000248.1:0-6570 GCA_964543975.1 uncultured Spirochaetales bacterium | reverse complement strand
TATGTCGAGCTTAACGATGACGGGACCGAAAAGGACGATACGAAAAGAGAAGGTTTCGTCTTTACCGTCGGAAGCGGATATAACATCCATAAAATCGATAATGACATCATCGGGATGAAGCTCAATGAAGAGAAGGTAATAGAGAAAGAGTATCCTGAAGATTTTGAAGACGAGGAGCTGCAGGGAAAAAAGGTCCGCATAAAGGTAAAGGTGACCGCAGTCAAACGAAGAGAGCTACCCGAATTGGACGACGATTTTGCCCAGGATATCAGCGAAAAATATGAAACGTTGGACGACTTGAAGGCCGATATCGAAAAAAGGCTGGGAGAGGCCCTCGACGGCAGATTGCGGCAGATGAAGATTGACAAGCTGATGGAAAAGGTCCTGGAGAACTCGAAGATCGATCTTCCGAAATCGATGATCGATGTTGAGCTGGAAAACTTCTGGCGTAATTTTCTCGGCCGGTATCGTATGGCGGAAGACCAAGTGCTTCAAATCTTATCTCAGCAGGGTAAAGATAAACAGACACTCGTGGATGAGTGGAAACCTTCGGTGGAGAAGAACCTTAAAACAAGATTGCTTACCGAGAAAATGATTGAACAAGAAAATATAGAAGTGTCCGATAATGAAATAGAGGAGGAGATAAAAAAGTACGCCGAAAACGCCCAAAGACCTCTCGAAGAGGTACAGGAAGAGATGGAAAAGGGCAATTCAAAAGAATACCTGAAGCATGAGATACAACAGCGCAAGATTTACGATACGGTCCTCGAAGAAACGTCCGTCAAAAAGGGTGAAAAAATGAAATTCCTGGACTTCATACAGGATAATCATTAAATTTCAAAAAAATAAAAGCTTACTATAAGAGGAATAATATATGAATGAAAAAATGAACACCCTTGTTCCTATTGTTGTCGAACAAACGGGAGTCGGCGAACGGTCCTATGATATATATTCCAGACTGCTTAAGGACAGAATTGTCTTCATCGACGGTGAAATTTTCGATGTAACTGCCGATTTGGTCGTTGCCCAGCTTCTTTTTTTGGAGTCCCAAGATCCGGAACGTGACATCAGTGTCTACATCAATTCACCGGGCGGTTCGGTAACCGCCGGATTGGCTATATATGATACGGTCCAGTACATAAAACCGGATGTGCAGACCATCTGTTTGGGCCAGGCTGCGTCAATGGGCGCTCTACTCCTCACCTGCGGCGCTCCGGAGAAACGGTTCGCCCTACCCTCCTCTCGAATCCTCATCCATCAACCGTGGGGCGGCGTGCAAGGACAGGCCCGCGACATTTCCATACAAACAAAAGAAATATTACGAATTAAGCGGCTTATCATCAGTCATTTCGCCCGACACACGGGAAGAAGTGACGAGGTGGTAACGCGGGACCTCGAGAGAGACTATTTTATGGCGGCGAAAGAAGCTGTCGAATACGGAATAGTCGATAAAGTTCTTACAAGGGGAAAAGATAATGCCAAAGACGAAAAATGACGGCCTCAAGGTTTGCTCCTTCTGCGGTAAGAGCGCCGATGTGGCACGACGCCTCATCGCCGGGCCGGGCGTTTACATCTGTGACGAATGCGTGACGGTGTGTAAAAAAATTTTGGATGAAGAGGACGATGTCTTAACGTCTGAATTTCTCGATGAGGTCCCTACACCGAGGGAAATAAAAGAATATCTGGACCAATACGTCATCGGTCAGGAAATCGCGAAAAAGGTCCTCTCCGTTGCCGTTTACAACCATTATAAGCGAATCACCCACAAAGGGAAATTGGATAACGATGTCGAGTTGGAAAAGGCCAATGTTCAGCTGATCGGTCCCACAGGGACCGGAAAAACACTTCTCGCGAAAACGCTGGCAAAAAAGCTGAAAGTGCCCTTTGCCATCGCCGATGCAACCACCCTCACCGAGGCGGGGTATGTCGGCGAGGATGTCGAAAACATTCTTCTGAAATTAATTCAAACGCCGGCAACAACATAGCGGCAGCGGAACGGGGCATTATCTACATCGATGAAATAGATAAAATATCGAAAAAGGGAGAAAACGTCTCCATCACCAGAGATGTATCGGGAGAGGGGGTCCAGCAGGCCCTCCTCAAAATCATTGAGGGCACCGTAGCCTCGGTCCCTCCCCAAGGCGGAAGAAAACATCCAAACCAGGAGATGCTGAAACTCGATACCACCAATATCCTCTTCATCTGCGGAGGGGCATTCGTCGGATTGGACAAGATAGTCGAATCCCGTGTTTCACAACATCCCATGGGTTTCGGAGCGGATGTGCGTTCCACCCGACAAAAGGACTTAGTCGAGCTCTATTCACAGCTTCATCCGGACGATCTTATTAAATTCGGCTTGATACCGGAGTTTATCGGAAGACTCCCCATTCGAGTGTTCCTGAACGAACTGTCGAAAGAGGACCTGACGAGGATCGTAACCGAACCGACAAACTCCATAATCAAACAGTACCAGCAGACGTTGAAACTCGATGAGGTCGACCTCACCTTCGAAGATGAAGCAATTGAAGCGGTCGCGAAAAAGGCACTCGACATGAAAACCGGCGCCCGCGGTCTGCGGTCTATCGTTGAAAATGTGATGATCGATATCATGTATGATGTTCCATCGATCAAAGACGCGAAAAAGATTATCATCACCAGAGATGTTATAGAGAAAGCCGAAAAACCGGAAATTGTGTATATCAAGAAATCCGCATGAACCTGAAGTCTTTCATAGGGAAGAATACAAAAGGCGAGTACCCTCTTATTCCCCTCAAAGAGCTTGTCATATTTCCCCACATGGTTGCCCCCTTCTTCGTAGGGCGGGAAAAAACTATTCGGTCGGTTGAAGAGGCTATGTCCACGGACCGGAACATATTCCTTGCGTGTCAGAAGACCAAAACGGAGCACCCGACGGAGGCGGACATCTACGAATATGGGACCGTCGCGAATATTATTCAGATGCTGAAACTCCCCGACGGAACATTACGGGTCCTCGTAGAAGGCAAGCAGCGGGGGAAAATCCAAAAATTCATCACCAAAAGCGACTATTTCAAAGTCCAATTCGCCGAAATTCCGGATTCTAAAGAAGTAGACGCCGCAATATCAACATTGATGAAAACGGTGCGGCAAACCTTTAAAAAGTACGCTCACCATAATAAGAAAATCTCTCAAGATTCTCTCAACGCTATCGAAAAAGCCGAGTTCCCCGATAAATTGATTAATCTGATCTGTGCTCAGGCCGCTTTGAATCCGGAGCAGAAAATCGAACTCCTGGGGATGGACGATACAAAAGCGAGATTGGAAAACTTAGCAGTGCTCTTGGAAACGGAAAATGAAATGAACGCGCTGCACGATAAAATCCATACCAACGTCAAGAATAGACTTGAAAAGAGTCAGAAAGAGTACTATCTGAATGAACAGATACGCCAGATAAACCGAGAATTGGGAAAAGGTGAAGATGATCCTTCGGGCGTTAAAGAACTGGAGAAGAAAATTTCCTCGAAACAGCTTCCCGAAGAGGTCCTGGATAAGGCCAAGAAAGAACTCGGCCGTCTTTCCCGGCTTGGACCACTGTCACCGGAAGCCGGTGTCTTACGCACGTACATCGAATGGATTCACGATCTTCCGTGGCAGGAAAAAACGGAGGACAATCAGGACATTGAAACGGCGGAAAAAATCCTCGACGAAGACCATTACGACATGAAAAGGCCGAAAGAGAGGATCCTCGATTTCCTTGCCGTCAGACAGTTGAAAGACAAGATGAAAGGTCCTATTCTCTGTTTCGTAGGGCCGCCGGGAACAGGAAAAACTTCCTTGGGTCGCTCGGTCGCTCGTGCTTTAAACAGGAAGTTTGTCCGCATCTCCTTAGGAGGCGTAAAGGATGAGGCGGAAATACGAGGACACCGTAAAACCTATGTCGGCGCCCTTCCCGGGAAAATAATCCAATCGATGAAGAAAGCTTCCGCCGTCAATCCCGTTTTTATGCTTGATGAAATCGATAAATTGAGTTCCGATTTCAGAGGAGACCCTGCTTCCGCGCTTTTGGAAGTGTTGGACCCTGAGCAGAACAGTACGTTTACCGATCATTACATCGAAGTCCCGTACGATCTCTCCAATGTGATGTTTCTGACCACTGCAAACTCGATCCATACAATTCCCGCGCCCCTTCGGGACAGGATGGAAGTGATCGAGATACCCGGCTATACCGATTTGGAAAAGGTGAAAATCGCCACAGATTTCATCATTCCGAAACAGCTTCGAGAAAACGGCCTCGATTGGGCGGATATACAATTTCAGAAAAACGCGATTCTCTCAATCATACGGAATTATACGATGGAATCGGGAGTGCGGAATCTTGAACGGGAGATAGCCACCATCATCAGAAAGACAGCCCGTAAAGCCTTAAAAGAAGGATACAAGAGCAAGACCGAAGAAGAGAGGAAAACTCAACCGTTTCGGACGGTAGTCACGGAGAAGGGGCTTAAGAATTATCTCGGGAACCTGCGCTTTCAAGAAAACGAAGTCGCGCGGGAGGCGGAACCGGGGCTTGCCTACGGATTAGCGTGGACCGAAATGGGAGGCATGCTGTTGCCTGTGGAAGTCTCTCTCCTCGAAGGTTCCGGAGAAGTCATCCTGACCGGCAATTTAGGAGAAGTGATGAAGGAAAGCGCGCGCATCGCGCTCTCGTTCCTCCGCGCCCACTATCAAGTTTTTAACATTCCGCCGGAAATACAAAAAAGTAACGATATTCACATCCACGTTCCTGAAGGCGCCATTCCTAAGGACGGACCGTCGGCCGGTATCACAATAGCCGCTGCAATCCTTTCGGCAATAAGCGGAATAGCGGTAAATCCGGGTTTTGCCATGACCGGCGAGATAACGCTCACCGGAAGGCTTCTTCCGATTGGAGGGGTCAAGGAAAAGATATTGGCGGCGTATAGAAATAAAATGACCTCCGTCCTCCTGCCGGAAAAAAACAGAAAGGATATCGAAGAGCTCCCGAAAGAGGTGTTAAACGCAATCACCTTTGTACATGTTGAGACGATGAAGGAAGGTCTAACGCGGCTCTTTCCGGAAGAGAGCTTCACCATCCGCCGACTCAGAACCGGATAACAAATAATTGAAAAGGGGAACAGTGCAATGGAAGGTTCAATGAAAGGGATGTCTTTATTGTCGCTCAAAGACTTGACCCCGGAAGAGGTCAGAATTCTGCTCGACTTAGGGCATAGAGTAAAACAAGAGAAACACGAAGTAAAACAGCGCTTCCTCGGGAAAACACTCGCTCTTATTTTTGAAAAACGCTCCACGCGAACACGCTGCGCCTTTGAAACAGCCTTCGGAGAGGAAGGGGGGCATCCGGTATTCTTATCACTCAACGATATCCAACTTGGGCAGAAGGAATCGCTGGAAGATACGGCACGGGTACTGGGCAGGATGTTCAGCTGCATACAGTTTCGGGGTTATAATCAGCGTACGGTAGAGATTTTAGCCGAATATTCGGGCGTTCCCGTTTACAACGGACTGACCGATACATACCATCCTACACAAGTGCTTGCCGACCTTATGACAATTGAGGAACAGTTCGGTTCGCTGGAAGAGAGAAAACTATGCTTCATCGGTGACGGACGAAACAACGTGGCACGATCTCTTATGATCGGAGCGGCTAAGTCAGGGTTGGATTTTACCGTAATCAGCCCGAAAGAGTTGTGGCCCGATGAAAACCATGTGGACCGGTGTCGGTCTTTTGCCGAACAGAGTGATTCGATTATCACCGTAACGGATGAGATCGATCGAGGAGTAGACGGTGCGGATGCTGTCTATACCGACGTATGGACTTCAATGGGAGAGGAGAAACAAAAGAAAAAACGAGAAACACTCCTCTACCCCTATCAGGTGACGACCGCGCTTATGGGAAAAACCGGGAAAAAGGAAACAATCTTCCTTCATTGTCTGCCCGCGGTAAAAGGGAAAGAGGTTACCGAGGAGGTATTCGAGGGTAAGGCCTCAAAAGTGTTCGATGAAGCGGAAAATCGCAAACACACCATCAAAGCCGTCATGTTGGCAACATTGTAAACGGCGGACCCATTGGAAAATCGACAATCCTAAAAATTACTATTGATTTTCATACAGTAAAACCTCTATAATAAATATAAAGTCTCGGTATAAAGGACGGAAATGTATGAAAAAAATAGCATTGTTGGCATGTATTCTTCTTTTTCTATCGATAGGAACTGCAGCTTTTGCCGAGGAGTCTGAGTTCTTTGTTAAATCTGTTCCTATTACGAAAGTTTATGTCCATCAGTTGGGGTACCGAATCGTCTATGTTAAAAGCGGCATGGACCTGGGTATAACGTATATTCCCATGGAGTGGTTTTACGGAAGCGGAGCAAACAAGGCACAAGTGGTCTATGGCGACGATCCGGCATATCCGTTCATCTCGGTCTTCTGGAAAGAAGGAGAGTTTCACCATCTTCGTCTTTACCTGTTCCGGGACAAAAATCATCAGACCTACGGAGATTTGGACTACAGCCCGACATTAGAAGACAAATTCAACGTCGAAACATTATAAAT
>CAZJBZ010000247.1:0-7167 GCA_964543975.1 uncultured Spirochaetales bacterium | reverse complement strand
ATCGAATCTACTCCGGCTAAAGGATGATACTCGAACTCCTCGTAACTGCCGCCCCGGTATGCGACCCGTTTTATTTTTACTCCCCAAATGTCGGTGTTTTTCGGAAGGTCGGGGCCGATATAGTTAGGAGTAACGTTCAGGACATCTTCGGTCTCCCGATAGAGGGCATCGAGAGAAATCCCTCGTTCCGATAGAAAATCCCGGAAGACTGTCGTCATTTCAGGGGTAGGGCCGAAGCCCCACGAAAACGGTACCCTCTCCGGTGTTTGATGGGCCAAAGCGCATTGTACTCGTTCACGTTCAGTTGAACTTGATTGTTGTTTGTTATTCATTGTGTATTTTCTCATATTATTGAAGCTATATCAGTAATATTCTTTTTTTTATATAAAATATAACAAGCTAAAAATTTGAATATAATTAAAAAAATAATACATTTTTTGATTGCATTTTATAAATTTAGAGAAGCTATCTCTTTAAGACCAGATTCAGGATCATTAAGAGGAAAATACTCTAAACCTATATATTCTTTATATCCCGTTGAATTAATTCCTTTAAATATTTCTTTATAATTTAATTCTCCACGATCTAATTCATGTCTTCCTGGATTACCCGCAGCATGGAAATGACCTATTTTATCAATATTTTGTATAACACGATTAATAATATTACCTTCCATTATTTGTTGGTGGTAAATATCATAAAGTACTTTAATGTTTGGACAATCAATTTCTTTTATGAGATTAATAGCTTCATCGGAGCTATAAAGGTAGTAACCTTTATGATCGATATATGTATTCAGTGGTTCTATTAATAACATTATTCCTGATTTTTCCAACATAGGGATACAATCAGAGAGACCTTCCTTAATGTTTTTATTTTGTTCTTCCCTGCTTAAATTTTGTATTGCATTACCTACTTGTGATATCAATTTATCGCAACCTAATTCATTAGCTACATCAATAGACTCTTCAAGACCATGAATGTACTCTTCTCTTTTTGATTTATCGATAAGACTTACCATTTTTGTACAAAATGCAACTATATTAACATCAAGTTCATTTTTTACTTTTTTTATTTGTTTAATATCCTTATCCCACCATCCCCAAAACTCGATAAAATTAAAATTCGCATTTTTTACAATTCTCATTGATGTTATAAAATCTTTATTCTGAAATAATGCATCTATACATACTGAAAATTTCATAATCAGCTCTCCTCTTTATCATCGATAATATTTATCATCTTTTCAAATCGCTTAAGACTTCCTGTAGAAGGCAGCATATCCCCTATGCCAAAAATAATTTTTTTATCATTTTTAAAAATATTAACTATATTTTCTATATAGTTATTAAAGTAATTTTCACTGAAATCATCCATAAAAATACATTGAGGCACAAGATCAATCAAAATAATACTGTTCCCTGCTATAGTACGTATATCTTCAGGATTAATATCACCGGAAGGTGTGCAAGTTATTCCATTTGCATATCCGACACCGACACTCTGAAGTTTGCCGAGCAACGGCTTAAGCATACCATCTTGATGAATACCATATAAATAGCCATTTTTTTTTGCAATTTCGCTTCTTCTTTTTAACTGTGGACCAAGATATTCATCAAAGTATGATGCTGAGAGATCAGAACTTAAATTCTCAACCGAAAAAATATTACCTTTTGTTGCATTTTCTTCGATAAATGGTTCTAATAAATCATCTAAATAACATAAAAAAGAGTGTATTTCATCAGGATATTCGTTAATTAAATATGATGTTTGAATAATTCCTGCCATGTGAACGATGAGATTCTGAATAGGTGTAAGAGAAATTAATGGTACGTATTCATTGTAACTTATATGCTTAGCTCTTTGTTCATATATATATGTAATAATTTTTAGATCACCAATTTCTTTTACTGCGTATTCAGAAACTCCAAAACTTCTAGATGCATAACTCTCTGTAGAAGTCAAGTTACCTTTAGGAGTTTTTATCACTACGGTTCTTTTCGTACCTGGGTATCCCCCTTTTTTATATTCTATAGGTGGTCCTGACCAATATTCTTCTTCAATTATATCAGGCAATGGATCATAAAATGTTTTTTCTTTTATATCAGCTGTAAATGAGCTTTCAAGAATCTTTTCAATATCGATATTTTGGATGTTTTGTTTAAGAGTTCCATCATGATACTTTTCGTTGAACCACCAGCGTAAATCTGCGTTTATTGGTATTTTACCATTTCTATTACCATAGAAAACTTCATTAATACGTGTATTCTTTTTATTATATAACTTTTTGATTTGATCGATATCAAAACCTAAGGACTTGATTGCTTCAGTTGTAGACTGATTAAGAGAAACACCTGTAAATGTATCAAGATTTATTACTGGACTGAATAATCGGTTCATCTTATAAAATACCTTATTTAATAATTTTTATTGGGCAAGAGGAAAAAACTACCTCTTGCCCAAATTATTGAACGATAGTAAAAGCAAAATCTTTTTTACTTTTTTTTAAATTTTATTCAGATCGAATTTTTTTAATATCAATTATTGCCTTATCAATACTTTCCTGAATATCGTTACCTGCCATAATATTTGTACACATTGTGTTTAATGGACCCTGCGGAAATGCATCAACTTGACTCCACTTAGGAATAGGCATATCTCCAGGTTGAGCTCTTTTGTTTTGCGCTAAGACTGCTTGATACCAATCGGATTCAGAAAAGAAAGGATCTTCCATAACATCTTTCCATACATTCACAAGTGTTAATGTTTTCATAGCATCAAGTTGAACTTCTTCGCTAACAAAAAATTTTAAAAATTCTTTTGCTGCTTCGGGGTGTTTTGTTGTTTTATAGACACAAACAGGTGCGGCAAAGGCAATGGATGAAATACCATCCCCTGTTTTACTTGGCATTACAGCACCCCTGGTTACTTCGGCTACTTGAGGGGCTTGATTCCTTACATTTCGTTTAACTTCAGGGTTAATGTCTAATATAATAGATGATTTTTCAGCCATGAATACCATTGGTCCATCATACGATGGATCAATTACATTTTCGGGAATAATGTTAAATTCATGTACACTATCTTGCATAAACTGAAGAGACTCTCTACCAGGTTCTGAATCAAAAATGAATTCTTCATAATTGTCATCCATTAGCTTTCCACCATGACCTGCAAGAATTGAGAACCATGTTTGATCAAAACGCGCATTTGCTGTCCTGAAGTTATATCCTGATCTTTGGATTCTTCCTGATGCGTCTCTTTGAGTTAACTTATTCCCAATCTCAATAAGTTGGTCATAGGTAGCTGGGAAATTTTTGATACCAGCATCATTAAAATGCTTTTCATTATATGCAGCAAAACGTGTATCACCTCTCCATGGTAAAGCGTACCAATGTCCGTACATAAAACATTCAGCTTTTGCATATTCATAGAAACCATCATCACCCACTTCTTCAACTACATCATCGATAACCATTGGTCCATAATTTTCACCCCCCATTTTAACTTGTGAATACGCAAAAAAAGTTTCTGCGACGTCAGGCGCCTGACCGCCAGTACTAGCAAGGGTATATTTCGTAAGTGCTTGTCCCCAATCTATAATGGAATATTTGACGTTTATGCCCGTTTCTTGGTTGAACTGATTTGTTATTCTATCTAAAAAGCTTTTCTGTGCAGCTGGTTCATCACCATATTGTTGCATCCAAAAAGAGATAGTTATATCTTTTTCCGCACCTGTACTTTCCTGTTTGCCTTCTGCGAATAATGCAATTGAGACAATTAGAAAAACTAAAATTAAAAATGTTTTTTTCATAAATTACTCCTTAAAAATGATTTGTTTTAATTTTATAGATATTAATATTTTATGCCATTCTATTTCTATGTCATTATTTGACCTCCTTTATCCTTTTATCGCACCTGCAGAAAGACCACTTACTAAATGTTTTTGCAAGAAACCAAATAATATCATAGTCGGTAGTGTAATCAGAACTGCAGTTGCCATAGTCATGGATATGCTTACATTAGCCCCATAGCGCCCTACATAATCATAAATACCAACAGACACTGGTTTCAAATCATTATCAACCAGCATTACACTAGCCCATATAAAATCATTCCAAGATAAAATAAAAGCAAAGATTGCAGTTGCCACCAATCCCGGTTTTACTAATGGGAGTGCGATTTTTATAAAAGCACCGAATTTTGAGCAGCCATCAATAATTGCACTTTCTTCCAAAGAAGGTGGTATAGCGGATGTAAAATAACTTCTCATCATTAATGTACAAAAAGGAAGAGCCCAAATTGAGTAGGCGATGACTAATCCGGCATATGTGTTTGTAAGACCGATCTTAAACATTAAAAAGTAAAAAGCGACAAAAGGAAGCATAAATGGAATAAGTTGAGTAAATAAAAATAAACCAATACTAATAGTGCGTATTTTAGTTCTAAATCTACTAAGGCTATAAGCAGCCATTGTAGAGATTACAAGGCAGATGGTACATGTAAAAAAAGCAATAATGATAGAATTTTTCATGTATTTTACAAGAGGAAGTGTACTCCAAACTCTAATGTAATTAAAAATCTCTAATTTAGACGGAATCCATACAGGAGGTGAAAGCATGAGTTGTTCAGCAGGTTTTAATGAATTTATTATCATCCAAAAAAAGGGAAAAACAATAAAGATAGTAGCAAATGATAAAACTACATAACTAAAGATTTTTTCTATTAAATATTGGAAATAATTATAGGATTTTATCTTAGACAATTTTATACTCCAAAATTCTTATATTTCTAGTCAAGTTGAGTTTCTTCACCAAAAGTTTTTTTGATATATATCAATACTGGCAGTAGAGCAATTAACGCCATAACTACACTTACAGAAGCTGCAAACCCATAACGAAAGCTTGTAAAGGCCTCATTGTAAATCCTTACTGCCACTAATTCTGTTGTATTAAGTGGACCACCATGAGTAACAAGATAGCTTAAATTAAAATTATTGAACTGCCAAATGCCTTGTAACAGAATAACAATTTCCATTACCGGCATAAGCATAGGTAAAGTTATCCTTATAAACTTTTGAAAACTTGATGCACCATCAACTGTTGCAGCCTCATATAATTCATTTGGAATAGTCTGTAATCCAGCACTATACATAACCATTGAAAATGGTAAAAAATTCCATACATTTATAATTATTAACGATATCATTGGAATTGATATAAAACCTAAAAATGTATCCGGGTTACCTAAAAAGTTAATTGGATTATCGATAATCCCTATTTCCATCAACAGCCCGCTTATAGGACTAAAATCTCTACTAAGAACTAATTTCCATACTGTAGCAATAACGATTGGTGGAGTAACCCAAGGAGCGAGGTAAACAGCACGGAGCGTTCCTCTTCCACGAAAAGATTTATTTAATTGTAAAGCTATTACTAATGAGAAGATTGTCACCAAAATTAGGGATAAAATTGTCCAAAAAAAGGTGTTTAAAAGAACTCTAAGTATGACCGGATTGTTAAATAATTCAATATAATTACCAAAACCTATAAATGGGCGTGTAGGGTTGAGTAAATTGATATCATAAAAAGACATTTTTATTGCACTAATACTTGGATAAAGATGTACAAAACAAATTGCACCTAGCGCTGGTATTAACATTAAATAAGGTGTAGCTTTATCTATATTAATTGTAAGTTGCTTTTTTGACGACATACGTATATCCTTAATTTAGAAGAAATCAATAATATTATAAGAAAAGGAATTGTTTTATGTTAGTACATTTATAATTTTTTTGTACCTTTTTTCTAGTATAAAAATACTTATTTGCGGTTTCTATCCAATTCATTGGCCATTTGTATAATTTGGAACCGGTTTTGAACATTTAACTTTAAATAGATTGAACTAACATAATTTCGTACCGTTTGTTCTGCTATGCATAATTCATTGCTTATCTGTTTATTACTATATCCTTTTGAAATTAGTTTAAAGATTTCTTTTTCTCTTTTATTAAGTAGTTTGTACCAATCAATATTTGATTCGAGTTCATCATCCTTATAGTATATCTGGTCAACTAATTTATTTGCTATTGGAGGAGAGATTTGAATTGATCCTTCCATTATAGCGCGAATCGAAGCAATTAGCTCAGTTGGTGAAATGTCCTTTAAGAGGTATCCAGAAGCACCATAATGTAGTGCCTCTTGCACATATTCATCTTCATCGAATGTTGATAACATCATTATTCGTATGCTCGGATAATGATTACATATTATTTTTGTTGCCTCGACGCCGTTTATTTCAGGCATCCTTACATCCATTAAAATGAGATCAGGAGGTTTTTCTTTAACAAATTGGATTACTTCTTTACCGTTTTTACAAATACCTACGACTTCTATATCTTCTGCATATGTATGGATCAATGTTTTTAAACTTTCCGCGAAAAGATTTTGATCATCTGCAAGAAGAACTTTAATTATTGACATTATCTTTCTCCTTGTGAATTGGAAATTCTATCAGTAAATGGAAGCCATTTTTTGTTTCAGGAATGGATAAAAAACCATTTAACGCCTTTATTCGTTCCTCAATACTTGAGATTCCTATTCCTTTCTCAATTACTTCAACACCCTTACCGTTATCTCTTATAAATATTTTCATTCGATCATTATGTTGCCAGAAATGAATCCATATCTCTGTAGCATATCCATGTCTTATTGAATTGGTCAAACTCTCTTGAATGATTCTATAAATTGTAAGATTTATCTTTTCTCCATATGTCCAATGAATATTTCCTAATTCTAAATGTATTTCTATTCCTGTGGCATTTTTAAAGGTATTTAATATTTTAATTATTTCTTTAATACCATATATTTTTTTATCTTCTGTTTCTCTTAGTTCGCGGATTGCTCTTCTTGTTTCCTTTAATCCTTCTATAGCTTGGTCTTTTGCTTCAAATAGTATTTCTGTTAGTTTTTCTGGATCTTTAATGCCAAGACTTATTGCTACTTCAAGTAGTGCAATTAGGTTAGTGTATACATAACCTGAAGAATCGTGTATTTCTCTAGTTATTCTATCTCTTTCGTTCTGAGTAGCGACTTCATTAATTGAATCTGCATATTTTTGGAAACTAACATTAGCTTTTTCAAGCTGTTCAATACCAATTTTTAATCT
>CAZJBZ010000246.1:0-7185 GCA_964543975.1 uncultured Spirochaetales bacterium | reverse complement strand
AGCATGGGCCCGATTGTTGTCGAAGGTCTACGAGATAGATCCTATGGTCTGCCCCCGGATGCATGAACGGAGCGAATGACCAGCCCGAAATGCGGTTCGGAAATAAAATTAATCGCCGTTATTCAGGAACCAGCAGAAATCGACCGCATTTTAAGGCATCTCGTAAAACAGGGGCGGCCTCTTCTTGGGGTTGATACAGCATCTCTGAACTAGGTATCGTTTCTCTTGCATCGACCGAAGGGCGAAGTATGTTCTTTTGCCCTGTGCTTTCAGGTCATTTTGGGTTTATTTTGGTCTATTTGACGCCTCCGATCACTTTTCATCATTGAAACCTACCGAAAAGGCGCTGCCATATTAAAGGATTTCTTCTTGAAGCAACTGAAGCAGTACCTATGACCTTCCCTTTCAGCCAATGGACGTAAGATAATTACATGCGCCTTAGACGAAGGATCGGTAACCGACTTCGAGGACCTCATAGAAAGTTCGTCCTTTATTGTAGAGGACTGATGCTAAAACCTGTGTAATCATTACGCTCTTCCACTGCCTTCCGTGAAACCTTTGATATTCTCAGTTTCCCTCTCTTGAATCAGTCTTTTTACTGTATCGCTTTTCCCTGGGTGCGCCTTTCCCTTTAAGCTCTTCTATTTTTACGGGAATAGTAATCTGATTTTTCCCGGTGACTTTACTGATCATAGTATAATTAGCTTCCTTACTTATTATTTAGTCAAGGCAAAACAATTAGCAAGGATACTATTTTATTCCGGATCGAAGAAAGGAATCCACGAACTGTCTCTGGAAGAGGAGGAAGACCAACAAGAGCGGAGCTATGGCAATGACGGTCCCAGCGGAGAGCACCGCCCAATTGACCCCGGATTCCGGAGCTGCAAAAATGGCAAGTCCTACCGTTAGGGGACGGGTATTTACAGAGTTGGTGATAACCAAAGGCCAAAGAAAATCATTCCAATGGTGGCTTATAGATACCAACCCAAAGGCGAGATAGGTTGATCTAGACAGGGGAACGTAGATCCTCCACAATACGCCAAGCCAGCTCGTTCCGTCTATTCTCGCCGCGTCTTCCAGCTCCCTAGGAACAGATTTAAAAGTCTGTCGCAGAAGAAATATTCCAAACGCGCTGGCAGCGTAGGGGAGAGCGATAGCGGGAATTGAATCTACCAATCCGAGAGCGGTCATTGTAGAGTAGTTTTTAATAATAAGGATCTCCGGCGTAATCATTAGTTGAATAAGCACTAAAGCAAATGCAATGTTGTGACCGGGAAACTGAAACCTGGCGAATGAAAATCCGGCAAGAGTGCTCAATACCAACTGGGCCGCTAAAAGCCCGAAAACCATTACAAGCGTATTAAAGAAGTAACGCAGGAAAGGAGCGTATGACCAAGCAGAAGAAAAGTTCTCGAAACTCCATGGCGCAAAAAGGGCGAAGCGAGTCACATATTCCGGCGGGTGTACAGCAGCCCAGAACGCATAGAGAAGAGGAACTATCCAGAGGAGCGCGAAAAGCCAAGCAATTATTTTCCAAAACCTTAAAGATGAAAAGAATCCTTTTAATATCATTGATAGTGTATCCTCTCCTCAAATAATCGTAATTTTATAAGTACAAGGATCACCAGGATAAGGAGCATGAAAACCGTTATAGTCGCTGCATAGGACTCATCGAAAAAGGAAAAAGCCGTTTCATAAATATAGTAAAGAATAAGGTTACTGGCATTGTTAGGACCCCCTTTCGTTAATATAAATAGTTGGTCCACCCGCTTAAATGAGTTTAAAACCGCATTTATGACAACGAAGAGAGTCGTCGGCATAAGAAGGGGAAAGGTAATCTTCCAGAAGAATTTCCACTTCTCTGTTCCTTCGAGGAGGGCAGCTTCTTTCAATTCTGAAGGAATCGTCTGTAATCCAGCCAGATAAAACACCATAAAAAATCCTGCTTCCTTCCAGATCGTCATAATAATAATACTCGGCAAAACCAGTTTAGGATCTCCCAGCCAGTTTTCCCCGGACATACCAAAGGCAGAAAGGATTTTATTTATCATTCCGATTTCCGGTGTATAAAAGAATAGCCAAATATTTGCAGCTGCCACCATAGGTAGAATCGTAGGAGTGAAATAACTAAGCCTTAAAAAACCTCTTCCGGCAATCTTTCCATTAACCCATATGGCCATGACCATAGCCAAAGCAACCGCGGGAACTACAGTACCCAGAGCAAAAAGTATATTATTTATCACCGATTGAATAAAAACAGGATCGTGAAATAGATTTATATAGTTTTGGCCACCGATAAATTTCGAAGGTCTTAAAACTGTAGATTTGGAAAAAAAACTCTGCAGTATCGTTGCGAGGGCAGGCCAATGAGTAAAGGCAATTAATACTATCGCCGCCGGTGTTAACAGCAGCCATCCAAACAGAGCGGAATGGCGTTTAGACATGGATTATCTCCATATATACTATTAAAGCGCAGGAGAATGCACCCCTGCGCCGTTTTTACATATTGGTCCAACTTTATGTATTACTTATACGGTTTCAGCAGTCTTTCCGCCTCGTCCTGGGCTTCTTCCAGAGCATCCTTGGCAGATTTTTGTCCGGTTAAAGCAGCTTGAATTGCGTCATCCAGGAGCTTTCGAACCCGACCGGTTTGAAAGGTGGATAGTTCTGCTGTAGCGTACTGTAGCTGGTCTCGGGCCACCTTTGCCGGGGGAAATTCCCGGATGTATTCACTTAAGGCCTTTGTTTCATAGGAATCCGGGCTAATACCAATATATCCGGTCCTTATACTCCACTGTGCCGCCCTTTCGGGTGCAGTCATGAATCGGATGAGTCGCATAGAGGCATGCCGCTCCGCTTCCGTGGTCTTCTTGAAAACATAGAAATTTCCACCTCCAGTTGGTGTTCCCCGACGTTTGGACGCGGGCAGCATGGCAACACCGAAATCGAAATCGGCGTTCTCCTTTACTGCGGTCAGGTTTCCCGTAGAATGCCACATGATGGCGGTTTTACCCTCCAGAAATTGCTGACGCAAAGTTCCCCACTCTATCGTCCCTGAGGGCATTACCCTGTGTTCCGAACCCAAGGATTTCCAGAATTCCAGAGCTCCCACCACTGCGGGTTGATCAAAATATGTCTCCGTTCCTTCACTGTTCATCAGCACCTGTCCGTTCTGCATGGCAAGTGCACCGAACATCCAGTAGGGATATCCGGTAGAGGGGATCATCATTCCCCATCTGCTTCCGTCATTTTTTGTCAACGCCTTTCCTGCCCGGATAAGTTTTTCCCAATCGGTGGGTGGTGCATCAGGATCAACCCCCGCTTCTCTAAAAGCATCTTTGTTGTAGTACATAACAATAGTGGACCGCTGAAAAGGAACACTCCAAGTTTTTCCGCCAACCCGGCTATTTTCCATGAGTGCCGGATAGAAGGAATCGAGCCATTTTCTCTCTTCCCCGGTTTTTACAATGTCATCGAAGGAAACGATGGCGTCCTGTTCAATCAAATCGTAGAGATCAATGGAAAAGAGGACCGAGAGCTGCGCCGGTTTACCGCTTTGAAGCGCCGCCAGGGCTTTAATTCTGGCATCGTTGTAATTCCCGGCATATATGGCATTCACCTTAACATCCGGGTTTTCTGCTTCAAAATCCGCTACCAAACCGTCCATTACTACCGTCAAAGGCCCCCCCACGGCGATGGGATAGTACATTGTCAGTTCAGTTGTTTCCGCTTTTGCTTGTCCTTCCACGCCCTTCTCCGATCCCTCTTCCTGTGATCCACCGGCAAAGAGAGGCGCAGCCAAAACGGATACAACGATAACAATGATACTCATCAAGAGAAACTTCCTTACAACCCGTACATACATACCTTACCTCCAAATTTCGTACTGAGTAGGATAGCAAAATTGTATTTTGCTATTTATTAATGGGAAATTGCTGTTTGGTAGTCAGCGGGTTCTTTGTTTCTCTCCGGGAACAACCTGTCAGTCAGGAATATAAGGTGGGTATATTAAGAAACAATGAAAGGGAGATTAGATTACAATTTATTTCGCACATTTCAGTCCTTCCGCAATAATAATGCGATTTGTGATGGACCTTAATAGAAACCTTTAGGCCGGTAGTTCCACAGCTCAGGCATGCTGAAGGACACTCCGTCCGCTCCTTTTTCCAGAGCGGCATCGATGGATTCTCTGCTCCAGATAAGCCCGCCTAACAGTATGGGAAAGGGGATTCTTTTTCTCAATTCAGGAACAATGCAGGGAGCAATCCCCGGCATGATCTCCACCGCCGTGGGTTCATTGGAAAATACCCCTTCAATGCTGGTATTGAGCGAACTGGTATCAATCAAAAAAATTCGCTGGATCGCCTGCATATCCGCCTTAATAGCTGCTTTTATTACTGACCCTTTTGTAGAGAGGATACCTACGTAGGGCGTTACTTGGTGGAGGAACTGTACCGCTTCTCTTTCCCCGGATAGTCCCCGGATAAGATCGAAATGAATAAATATTAATTTTTCCCGGGAATACGAGACAAACCGTGAATGAGTTATATCCGTAATGGAGGAGAACATTAAAAAAATAATTTCCACAGAACTCTCTATGGCTTTCTCGAGATTTTCGTTCCTAGCAGCGGCAATAATTGGGTTCTGTCGTAAGATTTCTTTTAGGTCACGCATAACAGAATGGATAATACGTGTTTTCTTTTAAATTGTAAAGAACAGTTACCAAATCCTTTATGACAATATCCTTACAGAATACAAACAGAAAACGTAACTATTCAGCACAATTCCAAAAAAAGTGAATAACCCTCTGAACTCCTGCGAAATGCTATGCTACAATCCTGTTCATGGAAGCGAGTCGAACGATTCAGGGACGAACAGTAACCGATAAAGATATCAACACAATTCGAACACTGATTGCAGGTAATCCGAAGTAACATCGTACGCGTCTCTCTCAGGAGCTCTGCCTGCTGTGGGACTGGAAAAATGATGCCGGGAAAGTAAAAGATATAGAAGCCCGAGCACTGCTTCGAAAACTGGACAACGAGAGTCTCCACGTTCAATTTTTTCTGTATCTCCTCATGAGCCCGGTTTTCCTGACCGTTATCAAAAGTAATGGATTTCAGTAATTCAGGGGGAAACTGAACTAAGCGAGCACAGACCCCGTTTTTCATTTCTTCCGGATCGCAGCGGGGCAATTTCTCAAGCAGGGAAGGGACAAACTGAGTTTACGCTCCTGAAGGACCATCAATGTCGCTTTGCTTTGCCGACCCACCGAAGTGTCCGCTTCCCAATGGCCGAGTTCTTCTCGAGTATTCGCCCCTTCGGGACGCTGTTAAATAACCTATGGGTGTCGATGAAGCGTACGCCTACATGTCAATATAGATGAAACGAAAAAATATTGACAGGCAGGGATAGTGTTTATTCAGTAATTAAACTAGACAGGACAACGTGCACTTCCCGGTAACAGCGAGTACCAGGTACCGATTAAATCGTAAAAAAATATTATTCCCACGCAATATTTAAAATGTTTAACACATCATTATAGAATAACTTTTTTAAATTACCAATATGTCCGTTTTCTGTACATTTTTTTGCCATGTCTGAAAAACTTTCCTTTCTAATTTTAATTGATTTTATATCAGTCAATTTTGTTGGTAGTCCTAAACTATTAAAAAACTTCGATAATTTTTCTATTCCGACTAAGGCTTGTTTTTGTGGTGATATAGAATTATCATTCAGTTTAAAAATATGATTTGCGAATTTTTGGAATCTATCAATATTATCTTTATAACAATATTTCATCCAAGCAGGCATAATTATTGCTAAACCTTCACCATGAGCAATATCATAAAGACCACTTAATTCATGTTCAATATTGTGAGATGCCCAATCTCCAATCCTACCACAAGTAAACCAATCGTTATGTGCTATTGTAGAAGAAAACATTATCTCCGATCGAGCGTTATAATCGGTAGGATTATTTATTACTTTTTCTGAATTACGAATTATTGTTGTTATTGTACCCTCAATTAATCTATCAGTTAAAGCAGTATTCAAAACGTTTGTAAAATATCTCTCCAACAAATGTGATATCATATCGACAATTCCGACAGCTGTTTGATAAGAAGTTAAGGAAAAGGTTAATTCTGGATTTAGTATAGCAAATTTTGGTCTCATTACTTCCGATTGAACCGGTCTCTTATACAAACCATCTTCATTTGTTAGTACCGCACCATCGCTTGATTCGCTGCCGGCTGCAGGATATGTAAGAATTACACCCGTAGGAAGAGAATTGGTAACTTCTTTCCCAAAGAAATAATCCCAGACATCTTCATGACCACATGCACCTATGGCTATTGCTTTTGCCGTATCGATAACACTGCCACCTCCAATCGCTAAGATAAAATTAAGAGGTTTCTCCTTAACAATTTTGATTCCGTTACGCACATGACTTATTTTAGGATTTGGAAGAGCTCCCGGAAAATCAACATGATGTATATTCTCTTTATCTAAAGATGTAATAATTTTTGTATACAAACCAGAGATCTTAATTCTTTCGCTTCCATATACTAATAAAGCATTATCCGAATATCTTTTTATTTTTTTACCAACTAATAATTCCTTATTCCTGCCAAAAATCAATTCTGTTTCGTTTCTAAATATGAAATCTTCCATGTTTAATACTTCCTAATATCTAAGATCTTTATAGGATACTGTATTTTTTCTAATTCCTTTTCTGCTTCAGTGTATTTTCCATACATATTTCTAATTGAAGTTCCACTGGGTAAATATGGTATTTCACAATAACCATTTGTTCCTACATTAACCCAGTCTTTAAAGCGTCCATGATTACAAGACTCACGGTTGTCAATTTGAAAAGAATGAATAGTATTTGAATAATGGTAAATTAATGAATAATTATCATAAACATTTCGTAAAATGAGCCCGTCTATATCGTATGGCCAAATTGTTTTATCTATAAAATTTATCCATCCGTAGGTCAGTTTCGATTTCTTCGGTGGTATTTGTTCTATATAAGTAATTGTATCGTTGTTCTCAGCAAAAAATTTAATTTCCTGAAAAGCCGTATAACCATTTTTCGTGATATTTGTTTCATCTCCAATTGTTAGCATATTTTTTATGTATTCACCCCATATTTTTGTCTCATAATCATCAACAAAATAT
>CAZJBZ010000245.1:0-7286 GCA_964543975.1 uncultured Spirochaetales bacterium | reverse complement strand
TATACTTTCTGACCGCCTTCGGCGATTACTGCACCGGGCAGAGTTTCAACATTACCGGCGGCCGCGAGGTCCATTAAGGTCTATTGATGAATGCCCGGGAATGGAATGGTTACCGGTAGCGTTTTCCGGGTTGGCTGCCATAATATCGACAGCCGTCACTGATCGTCACCTCCCCGCTAATTCCCAGTTCCTCGCATAGAGGGCCACCGAGAAAGAGGATATTTGGATAAATCTTGATTTGTTCCATGCCAATCGAATGTATCAATTACCAGTTTTCCAGGATTTGAGTTTTTTAACGGCCTCATCATAAGAGATTCCCATTCCTTCTCTTATTTGATATGCACCATTTAATCAAATCGGTGTATACTATAGATATAATGAGTAACCACACGGAAGACCAGCGAACATGGCCGATATCTCTTGCCGCCGAACGGATCCGCCGAAAACGTCAAAAAAGAGACAAAGAAAGAGAAGAACGGCGAAAACGCGCACAGGAGTGGGGACGTAAAATAGCAGTGATATTGGGTTCGGAAGATCCGGAATTACAAAAAGTGATCGGTTTCGGTTCTACTTATGAAATATGGCGTACTTTCCGAGAGGACTCCGACATCGATCTGGCGGTAATAGGCGGAGATTGGTTTCGCCTTTCAGGCTGCATTCCCCGGGGAGAGTTCAAGGTATCTCTTGTGGAACTGGATCTACAAAACCCTGAATTCAAAAAACATGTCATCGAACACGGAGAAGTACTATATGAAAAACATTGATGAAGATATGATTGAACAACTTCGTTCCGAACTTCATCAGGACCTGCATTTTATTAATATTAATTATCACAAAAATAGAGAGATGACTGAACGTGTCAATAAAAGCCGTACCACGGATGAATTCCAATTTGCTGCATTAGGATATACCTTGCACAACCTTTATAATGCTTTCGAATCATACTTCTTACGGATCGCCAAGTTTTTTGAAAACGAAATTGATCAAAATGAATGGCACAGTTCATTAGTAGAACGAATGACGCTCGATATCGAAGGCATTCGCCCGGCTTTGTTTACTATAGACTTTTCCATAAAAATCGGAGAACTAATGCGCTTTCGTCACCTCTTCCGCAACCTCTACAAAACCCCTCTTATACCTCAGAAAGTACTTTTCGCAAACCGGTATACAGAAGATATCGTTGATGAGTTTACCACGTTTCATGAACAGTTCGACCGTTTTCTAAAAAACCTTAAAGACAACCTAGTGTAGATTTTCACGGCTGATTCGACACCGCGTAATCACAATGAACCGTCCCGGGATTACCGATGTTATCGATTTCGTATACTTTCTGACTACCTCCTGTGATTACTGTACCGGACAGAGTTTCAATATCACCGGCTTAGAAAACGTTTTGCATATTCTCGTATATTCACCGAATTGTTCTCTATTCTCGACATGGTTTCGGTAAATCCGCACATGTTGAAGGTCGCCTTCACCCCATTCTCAAACTGTAGAATGACCACTTGATTATCGACCACATTATTGTCGGATTTGAATACACATCTTCCATACGGTCCTTTCCGCAATTCGTCTCGTATTGATTTTTCGTCGATACTGCTCGAAACTACGGACTTAAAATGGTTGATTGTAGTCCTGTCTTTGATAGAATCTCCTAAATAGATATACGGTGCCGAATAGGGGCACGTTTTCTCTACCGGACAACCGTCAATGCAGCGATCACCTAATTTGTCCGTTAAGAATTACAATATCTTAAAGAAATAAACCGTCTTACGATCTCTACCGATCAGATTATTCGATTTTTAATGGATGAAATCGGTATGATACGGGGCATTAGGATGCACGAACGAATTCTGTGTCTACCATTTTAGGTGGTATCCATATTCCATCTTGGTTTTTCTTGAAATTTGCTTCTTCCAATAAATCGAACAGTGTGTCCATTTTTTCTGATTCTTCAATGAATAACTGCACTGCTTGTTTCAGCATTTCTTTCGCATGAGAAATAGATTGGCCGCTACTCGATATATCTAATTCCGGACAGTAAGCTACAAACGTATCGTCTTCTTCAAAAACGATTATATCATAATGAATTGAGATCATAGAAACTAACTTATGCAATTTAATGAAATAAAACAAGAGAGATAAGCTCCGCGCAAGATGGGTCTATGTGGTAATTGCAAAAATGCCAATCTCGCCGGGCCGGTCGGTCGTCAAAACGGCAGGTTTATGATACACTCCATTCTATGCTTGAAAAAATGAAACAATTAACCATGGAAGCCGGTGATATTTCGATGAAATATTTCGGCATGTTGGAAGAGAACGATATAGAGTTCAAGAATCCGGTCAATTTAGTGACGAAAGTCGATAAGGAGATAGAGGATTTCCTGCGGATGGAATTGGAAAAGCTCTATCCGGATGTCCGCTTCTTCGGTGAAGAGGGTTCCTATGGCGATCTGGCCTCGCTCGACCGCGTTTTTATCGTCGATCCGCTGGACGGTACCACCAACTACGTTCACCGCCACCCCTTTTTTTCCGTTTCCGTTGCCTACCGGGAAAACGGCGTAACCAAATACGGAGTTGTCTACGCGCCTCTCCTTAAAACACTCTACTTTGCCGAGAAAGGAGGCGGTTGTTTCTGTGACGGAAAGCAGGTGCATGTCTCTACAACCGATACGCTGATCGACTCTCTCATCGGAACAGGGTTCGCCTGCGTCCGGGGACGCATTAAACCGGACAATGTGGCCGCGTTTTCCCGCATCATCTACAAGGCCAGGGGTGTCAGACGGATCGGATCGGCTGCAATCGATCTCGCCTACATCGCTGACGGCAGGTTCGATCTGTTTTGGGAAATGTTTCTCTACCCGTGGGACATGGCCGCCGGAGCACTGCTTATCGAGGAGGCGGGCGGCATGGTGACCGATATCGACGGAGGCCCGAATTGGGAGGAGAACCACAGGATCGTGGCGAGCAACGGTCGTATCCATGAAGAGTTTTTGCATGAGCTTGAAAAAGTGAACATGAAGACGGGAAACAATCCTCTCGACGACGACAACGATCCTGTCAGATTGGCTTAGAAGAGAATTACAGCCTGCCGATATGCAGCCCGCCGTCAACATAGAAAACATCACCCGTAGAAAAACCGAAATCGCCCCTCGCAAGGGCCAGGGCCGCACGGCCGATATCCTCCGGTTTTCCCCACCGCTTCTGTGGAACCAACCCTTCGGCGATGAGCCGGTCGTATTTCTCCTTTACCCCGGAGGTCATGTCGGTCTCGATGATTCCGGGCCTTATTTCATACACCGGAATACCTGCATCCGCCAGCCTGACCGCGAAGAGGGATGCGGTCATGGCCAGGGCCGATTTTGAGAGGCAGTATTCTCCCCGGTTTATGGAGACGGTCTCCGCGGAAATAGACGAGATAAAGATCACGGACTTGAAGACGGTACGGTCGTCGGAAGTGCCGGGACCGAGTTTGAAGCCGGTATCGACAGAGTCGGGCTCGGCGTTCCCGGTGTCGGGCGCACTCGATCGGGGCGCCGAGTTCAGCCATCGGGAAGCGACCGCCTGTGTAAGAAAAAACGGCCCTTTCAAATTCGTGTCCAACACCTCATCGTAGGAATTTTCACCCATTTCCAGTAAATCACTTCGTTCGCGAGGCGCAATCCCCGCGTTATTGATGAGGCAATCGATTCCACCGAACTCATTCCACGCGAATTCGACAAGCCGCTCTCGGTCATTATTGCGGCGGACGTCCGCTTGCCGGACGGGAAATCGCTGAACGGTATCCTCGTCTTCATCCTCTTCCGAAAGGGAAGGGTCGGTTTGTTCCCTGTACTGCGATGCCTTCGATAACAAGGAGCCGCCTTGGCCGGAATCAGTCCCCGGACCTTTGGTTTCTGTCCCTCCTCCTTCATCTGAGCCGACGGCCTCTCGATCGTGATAATTTGTTTTAGATGCTTCGCGGCACAATCGGGCGGTTTCTTCCGCCGCTTCCTGATTACCGGCATATCCAATAATTACAGACCATCCCGCTTCGGCAAACGAACAAGCTATACCCCGCCCGATTCCTCTGCTTGCCCCTGTAATCAAAGCCGTCGGCACAATTCTACCCTCACTCATAGCTGCTCCTCTCAGTGAAAGATTTTTTTATCTCTGTATTCCTTCCATACCGCCTCGAACCAATATTCTTCCTTCGGGACCGGCCGGACCTCTTCAAACGCATGATACACCTGACCGTCGCTGCCGACCGTCGTTTTTTGAATGTAACGACGCAGAGTTGTTTTCTCCGCCTTATACCTGAATCGGTCCGACAGATGAGGATGCGGTTTCTCCCCCCCCTTGTCCAGAATCAAATACGAACCTCTGCTTCCTCCGCCTGCTTCCACATAGAAGTCTATAGCGGAAAGGTAAGCTGCGGCCGCGGTTGTTAATTCCCGGTTTCGAAAAGCGTAGGGAATATAACGTCTGTCCCCGTAACCGACGGTCTCGATCCTCTTTTGTTGTTGATAGATTTCATGCAGCGCGTGTTTTACGTTTGATGATTCCCTCATATGAGCACCGTTAACGGTCATCCGGTGCTGCAGCTCTCGTCTGTATCGTTCCGCCTGTTCATTCCCCCATCCGGGCATGTAGGTGGCGCCGATAAAACGAAAAACATCTTCAAGAGATCGACGGAGGGCGCGTTCAAACGACGGGCCGCTTGGTACGCTTTCTCGGTACACATTGGCAATTCGCTGGGCGGCCCGGTGCGCACCCACCTGTCCCGAGTTTAACGCGGAGCCCCCCGGCCGTGTCACGCCATGGGTACCGTTTACCTCCCCCACCGGAAAGAGCCCTTTCACGGTTGTGGATTCCCACCAGATTGTTCCTTCGAGCCCGCCGTTGTTGTGCTGGGCGCACACCGCTATCCGCAGCGGTTCGGAATAGAGATCGATTCCGTTCGATTGATAGAGTTCGACCGCCTGGGGGTTCATTGCCGCCAGCCGCTCAATAGGCGTTTGCCGGAGGGCGCCGGATTTCTTTAAATAGTCATACGCCGTCCCGTTCCGGAGACGGTCCAGATTAAATGAACCGATCCGTTCATCGCCTAAAGGATTTCTTCGAAAATCGAGAAACACCTCTTTTCCTTTCACAACAGTTTCAACGTACACAAGAATATCGAGGAGCGAAGAGCCGAAGTTCCGAACTTTCTTCGAGTCAAAAGGCCACTGATATCCTTTTAGAAAAACTGCTTGAGCGAGATTGTCGATGGAATCGAAAAAGGGGTTGAGAAACTCCGTTTCATCCGAGCCGTCCGGATTGCGGCTTATATAGCTGGGGACAACCTGCTGGTAGGAACCCGAAACATTCCATCGGTAATCAATCGAACTTAACCCGAATTGGGATTCGGTCAGATTGACTGCGGCGGCGCCCGCTTGAAGGGCCGGACCGATGCCTCCGATATGGACCTCGGGGTAAACCGAAGCTTCGTATAACCCTCCCGGTCCTCCCGTACCGAAAACAACATTTGCGGATTCGAACGCCGTCAGGCCGAAATTCTTATCTTCCAAACGGTCGTATTCGATTGCTAATACGCCGACCGTTCGGTTTTCTTCCACGAGAAGAGCGATTACCTGAAAGCCGTCAAAAAGTAGTACGCCCCTTCGCCGCACCTCCGTTACAAGCGATTCCACCATCCGGCGCGATGTGTACGGACCGATAGAAGTACCCCGCTGCAGTGGATCGTGGTCCGTTTTATAACCGACATATTCTCCGTAAGCGGTATGGGGGAAAGGGACCCCGATCGAGACCAGATGGTAGAACGATTCAAGTGAACCCAGAGCCTCAACCAACGCGATATCACCATGCATGCATCCGCCGTCGTACAACGCCTCCGCCATCTTAAGGGGTGTTTCCGCCTCTCCGGCATTAACTGCCAGTTTATAGTAGGTCTGTTTGTCCGATCCTGTATTTCTCGAGGTCCCTCCCGCTAAATTTTCAGTGACGACAACAATGTCTTCTACCCCGTACTGATGCAGTCTGTCGGCCGCCTTTAACGATGCGGCACCGCTTCCGACAACAACGGCGCTGCATTGAAAAACAGGGATTGTATCGTTTTTGTACCGGATTGTTCTTTTCTTCACACCGTTACCTCATATCATCCGGCTGCAGCGAGCGTTTTTTTTATGTCGCGATAGTAGGAATCATAGATGATGCAGCCGGTATGGACTTGTTTGACAAGCAAGGTGCTGCAGCCTGAACAGAGCCTACAGTAATTAACCGGTCCATTATCAGCCAATTTCTTCGGATAGAGCGGGTCCGCGAAACTCTGTCGACCGAAGCCGGCAAAATCGACAAACCCTTTCGCGATATTCTCCTCCGCTAAAGCCGGGGCCTCTTCAGTAAGAGAAGAGTAAGCCGATCCGATGATCGGGATAGAGGGAACAGCCTCTTTTACCACTTTCGCGTAACGCAATTGATGAAGTGCTAAAAAGATCGACTGTTTTTCAGGCCTCGTTACCGGAGATGTCCTGCCGGGGATACCGGCCGACACGTTGATATAATTCATCCCCAGTTTTTCCATCAGTTTGACAAGCTCAATCATCTCGGATAAATCTTCGACGATTTCATCCGGTCCACCGGTACCGCAGCCGCCTCGAATGGCCTCGTACAGTGAAATTCGAGACCCAAGAATAAAATCTGAAGAAGGCAGAGCAGCTTGTATCTCCTCAATCCCTTCCCGAAGCAATCGGGTCCGGTTTTCAAAACTCCCGCCCCATTTATCGTTTCGAACGTTGGAGGGACGGAGCAATTCGGCACCCAAATATCCGTGACACAGTTTAAAATCCACCCCGTCCGCCCCGGCTTTATGGGCCAGGAGTGCAGCTTCGACAAACCGTTGTTTGACCTCCTCAAGTTCCTCAGTCGAAAGGAGATCGCCGGCCCCTCCGCTGTTTCCGCCCGCTGATGTTTTCATTTCCATGTCATCAGATACACGAACTTTTCGCGAGAACGCGGAACCGCTCTTGCTCCCCGAATGGGTTATCTGGAAGAACAGTAAACCGTCGGGATCGGTTTCTTTGAACACATCCACCAATTTTTTAAAACTATCCGCCGTCTCCCGGTCCAAAATCATACCGTTTTTCCGGGCCAGCGATTCCCGGGTGACCGAAAGTGCTTCCACAATGACAATCCCCCATTTTCCGCGGGCCAACTCACGGTAGCGGGCATATCCCCGATCGGACACCTTGCCTTCCTCTCCGTCGTTGGCTTCCATAGGCTGTGCAACGAAACGATTCGGGGCTGTT